>DASXUF010000037.1 GCA_036504975.1 Candidatus Binatia bacterium
TTGTCCACGCTGGCCGGTTCTATGCGTGGTTCGTGTAACGAGGCTGCAAAGTTCGCTCTATGCTACGGCCCGATGGAATTGCTAGCCCTACTCCGGCAAGGGCGTTTACATTCGAGCTTTCACCTCCTGGGTCACCCCTTAAGGGGGTGTCGAGTATCACTACGCGGGCAAACAACCAATTCCCGCGACCGGACTTTCACCGGCTAGACAAGTAACCGTATAGGCTGCATACGAAGAACACGAAGGAAAGAGTGAATCTTGCCGCAAAGAACGCAAAATAGGAAAAAAGACTTCTTCGTGACCTTCGTGCGCTTCGTGGTGAGAAAGTATTTTGTGACATTCGCCCGTGCTTGAGCGCCGGGAGCTATACCAACCATTGGTAGGACGGGAAATTTTAAATGCGCGACAGCGACGTCGATCTCTATACCTTTGAGCGCCTGCGCGACGAATTCGGACCCTTCGCCGCAGGCGAAGCAGCCGATGGGCTGGGCCGGGCTGAGAGAGAGCTGATCGGGGTTCGCTATCGGGAGATGCTCGGGGAACTCACCAAGATCGTCGGCTACCAGTGGAAGGAACACGTCGAGCGGAGCGCGCTGAAAGGTTTCCTGTTTCATGGCGGCGTAGGGGTCGGCAAGACGGCGATGGCCAAGCGGATGACCTACGAGTTGTGTCGCAAATTCGGCGACAACGGCATGGCCGATCGCCGCAAAGATGAGGTCGTGATGGTCCTGGTCGATGGTGGGGACATCGCGCGCGGAAGATACGGCGACACCGAAGAGCAGCTCCGCGAAATTTTCAAGTACGCGCGCGATGGGCAAAGCGGCGCGCATCATCGACACGACGACCCCAAGCATCGAACGGTCATTTTGTTCGACGACGTCGAATCGCTGTTCTTGAACCGTAGCGCTTCCGGCGCGAAAGAATGGCACTTTAGCCAGAACTCGATCTTCTTCCATAGCATCGACGATCTCGATACCGCGCATACCGCCGTCGTCCTGACAACGAACCGGATCGACCTGCTCGATGAAGCCATCGTGGACCGTTTCCTGAGCTATGAGTTCGAGGTGCCGCCTGTTTCAGTTCTGGAGCAGGTCGCACGCGACAAGGGCGCGCTGCAGGGCCTCCAGGAGAGCGCGCTGCAGCCCATACTGGACGTCGTACGCACCGCCGGAGCGATAAAAAGCATTCGCGAAATTGAGCGCATGGTGATGCGGGCCTATGTCGACAAGCTGTTGAAAGCCCCTTGAATGGCCCGGCCAAGCGCGGTTTGCGTTGCGGCCGAGGCGACGAGAAAAACTTGGATTACCGATTCAAAAAAAGATCACTCGCGCGAAGGCGCAAAGTACGCCAAGGTTTCTCAAATCCCCCTCTTTCCCCCTTTGTCAAAGGGGGATGAAAGGGGGATTTCTTTGCGCTCTTGGCGTCTTGGCGCGATAAACTTTGTTCAAGCGGTTCTGTTGATTCCGACTGAATTAAAAGAGGAGGCTTGATCCCAATGAAGTACAGCAGCGACGAACGAATTGACACGTACGACGCCTGGCAGCAGTCGCAGAAGATTCCGGTCAACCGGGGTTTTTTTATCGAGGATCTACGCAAAGTGGAGGTTGCGCCCTGGGATCTCAAAGGGGGTTTGGGGGCGTTTATCAACCTCGACGGCACTGGCGGGACCAATGACGGCTACGTGTGCGAAATCCCCCCAGGATCAAAGTTGAAACCTCAAAAACATCTCTACGAAGAGATGGTCTATATTCTCGACGGCCACGGTGCGACCACCGTATGGCAGAAAACCGGCAGGAAGCACACCTTCGAGTGGCACCCCGGAAGCCTGTTCGCGATTCCCTTAAACGCCTACTACCAACACTTCAACGGCCAGGGGAGCGCTCCCGTAAGGTACTTTGCCGTCACCAACGCGCCTTTCATCATGAACCTCTATCACAACCTCGATTTCATTTTCGACAACGACTTCACCTTCGCCGACCGCTTTCCGCCCGAAGAGGAAGACTATTTCAGCGGCAACGGCCAGGTCTGGGGACTCAAGATGTCGGTCAACTTCGTGCCCAACACACGGGACATGCCGCTCCAGGTATGGAACGAGCGCGGCGCCGGCGGCAGGCACGTCAACTTCGACCTTGCCGGCAACGTCATGGGCTCGCACATCTCGGAATTCCCCGTTGGTCGTTATAAGAAAGCTCATCGCCATGGCCCTGGAGCGCACGTCACGATTCTCAGCGGTCAAGGCTATTCCCTGCTCTGGTCGGAAAGCGGAGAGACGATCCGAGTGGACTGGAAACCCGGCAGCGTGGTGGTCCCGCCCAACCAGTGGTTTCACCAGCACTTCAACTCCGGCGGCGCTCCCGCTCGCTACCTGGCGCTGCGCTGGAATAGCTGGCGCTACAACCTTGCCGCCCTCGGTGAGGACAGACCGGTTGAGGTAAGCGTCAAAGACGGCGGCACGCAGATCGAGTACGAAGACGAGGATCCGAAGATTCACGAGATCTTCGAGTCCTGTCTCAACAAAGTCGGCGCTCCTTGCCGCATGGGCTCTATGGTTTCCTGGTGCACGCAAAAAGGAGTGGAATAAGTCCGCACCGGCGTCCGGTCTGAGATGCTGCGGATCCGGGAAAGTGAATGCCATGACGGAGCGCAACGCGGGTTTCGCGATCTGGATCGTGGGCCTCGCGAGCGCGGGGAAAAGCACACTGGCCCTTCTGCTCGAAGAGCGGCTCAGCCGCGAAGGCTATCCGGCGGTCGTGTTGGAGCCTTCGAGTGGGAAAGAGCTTTGGACCCGAATGCTCAAGGAGCTGGGCTTCGGGAGAGAAGGCAAAAATCAAATCACTCGCCGGCTGAGTTACATGGCCAAGCTTATTACTCGAGTCGGCGGGATAGCCATCGTGCCCTGGATCTCGCCCGAACAATGGACCCGAGAGGAGGCGCGAAAGGAGATCGGCCGCTTCGTCGAAGTTTTTGTTGATTGTCCGATCGAGCTCTGCGCTCAGCGCGACGACCGCGGCTTCTACGCTGCGGCCAGGGAGCGGGTCACTGACCTTGCGGGAGTCCACGAACCGTTTGAGCCGCCGCTCAATCCGGAGGTGACGCTCCACTCGGACAGGCAAACTCTGGAGGAAGAGGTAGCTGTGGTGATGGGGCGGCTGAAAAGCTTGGGGTACCTCCCTTAACTCCTCTCAGCGTTGGGGAAAAAACGGGGACAGCCTGTCCCTATCCTCCCAGAACGAATAGAGAAGACTCTGTGCCGTTGAACGTTGGAACCTTGCCTATCGCCACTGCGCTTGTTAGGATGCCTCTATCATAAGATGACGAACGCGGCTATGGCCAAGCCTGAAAGTTCATTCAGTAAACTCACCTACGAGGATTATGTCCTCTTTCCTGACGATGGGAGGCGCCATGAAATCGTCGAAGGAGACCATACCGTGACGCCGGCGCCCAAGACGAAGCATCAGAGGGTGTCATTCAACCTTGCTTTGGCCATCGGCTCATTCGTTAAGCAGCGCAATCTCGGTTTGGTTTTCGCCGCTCCCAGCGATGTGATTTTGTCCGACGAAAACGTCGTCCAACCCGATCTCCTGTTCGTGACCCAAAAAAGATCCGAGATTGTCACCGAAGACAACATCCGCGGCGCTCCCGATCTTATCGTCGAGATTGTTTCCGAGACCACACGGAAGCGGGACGAGCAGACGAAGCGAAAGCTCTACGAACGCTACGGGGTGCGCGAATACTGGATCGTCGATCCCGAACTCGAGACCGTAAGGGTCTTCAGGCGTAAAGAGCAGGTTTACGCCCCGCCGGTGGAGTTCACCAGGGGGAAAACCGCCACGCTGAGCACCGATCTTCTTCCCGAATTCCGGCTCTCCCTTAGCGAGCTTTTCTCATAGGGATCAGAAAGGGTTTGGGAGTCTGTGTGCTACGAACGCAACTATCGCTTTAGCGATGGTAGCGGTGCTTTACTCATGATGAGGGTAGGTCCCTCGAAGTCGGCGTGCAGGCGCAGACTTCAAACCACCGGAAGCGGCGTGGACTAAGAGTCTTCGTCGTGAGCGTTGCCGGAAAAGGCGGAATGTAATCCGTCAGGTAAGAATCAAGAAGACGAACGCAAGTGAACCGCTGATGAAGTGTCGAAAGAACGAAAGCGGCGTCGAAACCGGGATCGAGACTCTGTCCCGCGAAGGAAGTGGAGGATGACCTGTTTACCGCTCCACTGGCGTCCGGCATGAAGGCGGCGTGATTTTGATTCAGGCGTGGGTGAGGAACGTAGGAACCTGTCGCTCCGATGCAAAGGGAGAAGCGCAAGCGGGCAGCCCCCGCAAGCGCCGGAGTACCGAGGCGGGGCACAGGGACGGAGTCGCTCGTAGTAGGGAGGAAGGTTCTGTAATGGGACCGGACCGAAGGGGCGTCGTCGTCAGGTGTTATCGGGCGGGCAACTCGCGAGAGGAGGACTCGCATGGATAACACCAAACCGTTTTGTATTTCCAAACGTGAAGTTTGGGAAGCGTACAAACGGGTAAAAGCAAACCAGGGAGCAGCGGGAGTCGACGGGCAGTCGATTGAGCAGTTCGAAGAGGATTTGGAAAATAATCTCTATCGGCTGTGGAATCGAATGTGCTCCGGCAGTTACTTCCCGCCGCCGGTGCGCCGGGTAGACATCCCGAAGGGCGATGGACAGACGCGACCGCTCGGCATACCGACGGTCTCAGATCGCATCGCCCAGATGGTGGTCCAGCGATACCTTGAGCCGATTGTGGAGCCGCTGTTCCATGACGACTCGTATGGTTATCGAGCCGGCCGGTCAGCGCATCAGGCACTATCGGTGGCGCGCCAGCGTTGCTGGCGTTACGACTGGGTGCTTGGACGATTTCACGCTTCGGCACTCCGTCGCGCACTGCGCACACTGGATGATTTCCTGGTGCGGTGGGCGCAACGCAAATACAAGAGATTCCGTGCGCACAAGAAGCGAGCATGGCAATGGTTGTGGCGGGTCCGCGCCCGCCAGCCTGACCTGTTTGCGCATTGGGCGCTGGCGTCAACGGTTGGACGATAGGAGCCCGGATGAATCGAGAGGTTCACGTCCGGTTCTGGGAGGGCCTGGCGGTGAAATCCCGCCGGGCTACTCAACTTTCAAGGGCGGGAAGAACTCCCGACCCCAATCACCTTCGCTTCGGGATGCCGTAGCGTGCCCAATCCTGAGCGACGCTCGCCGCGGCCTCGGCCGAAGGCGCGCAGACGGGCGCAAAATTTTTGGCGTCGTAGCGCGTGGCGTCGATAATCATTTTCGCGGTCAGCGGCGGGCGCTTTGGCTCCCCTCGCGGCAGAGATGGATCGAGGATGATGCCGGGCAACTCGCTTAAAATCTCGACGTCTCGATTGGGCTGAACGCGGGTTGCCACGGCCCATTCCACCTGCGTGGGGTCCGTAGGATCAATGTCGTCATCGACGACGATCACTTGTTTGATTCCCCGGCCCGCTGTTGTTCCGAGCACGGCCAGGCCCACATACTTGCCGAACCCTTCGTAGGGTTTCTCGACCGCAACGACGGCGTGAAGCGCTCCGCCGCCGCCGGGGCTCATGTGCGCGCGCTTGAGGCCCGGCAGCGCGATCTGGCGGATGAGTTCCGCCTCCCGCGGCACCGCCACGATCACGCCTGATCCGGACGGCGGCTGCCCTTCATAAACGGCGTGAAGAATCGGGCGCTTCCTATGTGTGATCGCCTTTACGCGGATGACCGGGCGCGGCGCGCGATGGCCGCCGTAGTATCCGGTAAATTCCCCGAAGGGGCCCTCTTCGCGTAAAACGCCAGGCAAAATCTCCCCTTCGATGACGATCTCGGCGGCGGCGGGCACTTCCAATGGAATCGTCTTACAACGAACCAGCTCTAACGGTCTCCCGCGCAGCGCGCCCGCGACCGCCAGCTCGTCTCTGCCGTAGGGGACCGGCGCCACGGCGGCCATCGGCACCACCGGATCGGCGCCGAGAACGATCGCTACCGGAAAAGGTTCCTTAGGTCTCTTACTCCATTGGTGTCTCAGGTGCCCATAGGGCTCCACGAGGATACCGAGAGTGTTGCGGTCGTGGACCTGGTTGCGGTAGACGCCGACGTTGCGGACTTGAGTTTCCGGGTCTTTACTAATGTGGCAGGCGAGCGTGAGATACGGTCCGCCGTCGAGCTGATTCCATACGGGCACGGGAAGTTTGGTCAGATCGATTTCGTCGCCGACGCATACATGCTGCTGGCACGCGCCGCGCTCCGCGATCACCGGCGGGAGCGGGTTGGCGGTGCGGCGGTTCCACTCCGAGGCCAATGCCTCAGGCGCTACACCTAGAGCCAGAGCGTAGCGCCGGCGCGAAGCCAAAAGATCGACCGCCAGAAATTCCTCCCGGCCTCTGGGGCATTCGAACAGCAAACCCGGACCGTGATTGCGCAGATTGCGCAGGCAGATTGCGCCGACTTCCTGGTCGAGCGCTGCGGGAACTTTGACCCTTGCCAGCTCGCCTTCGCCTTCAAGACGCTGGAGGAAGCTTCTTAAATCGTACGCGAGACCGGACGCGCCCATGAAAACTCCCAGTCCGAATTATTCACCACCGAAGATCTGTTACGGCTACTTTCTCCCTTGGCGCCCTTGCGCGAAAGACCCTCTCCCTCACCCTCTCCCGCACGCGGGAGAGGGAAGGGGTGAGGGTAAAAGTCCGTCATTCCCGAATGCTCCTATCGGGAATCCAGACGAAATCATGACTGGACCCCCGACCCATTCGACGTGGCTCAGGGTCGTGGTGAGCACAGTCGAACCACGATAAAAACATTCGGGGGTGACAACTTTGGGGTCAATTCTCATGTATATTTTTTGCTACCTATTGAGCTTGTTGCAGCGGATTCAGACGCTCTTCAAGCGGATTCCGTAACCGGCCCATTCCCGCTCCACCTTCGCCATGGCCTCGGCCGAGGGCGAACAGACCGGCGGAAAGGTTTTTGCATCGTAGCGGGTGGCATCGATGATCATTTTGGAAGTTCGCGACGGACCGGCTTGCTCCGCCTTGGGTAAAGACGGATCGAGTAGGATCCCGGTAAGCTCCGTTAGAATTTCGACGTCGCGATTCGCCTGCACGCGCGTGGCAATCGCCCACTCGACCTGAATCGGGTCGAAGGGATCGATATCGGCATCCACGATGACCACTCTCTTGACGTAGCGGCCGGCGACGCTGCCGAGCACGGCGAGTCCGACGTACTTGCCGAATCCCTCGTAGGGTTTCTCCACGGCGACGACGGCGTGAAGCGCGCCCCCGGCCGGGGCGCTCACGTGAATCTTTTTGATCCCCGGAAACGTGATCTGGCGCATCAGCTCCGCTTCGCGCGGCACGCCGGTCAAAAATCCGGACTCGTTCGGCTGCATTCCTTCATAGCTCGCCTGGAGAATAGGGTTGTCCCGGTAGGTGATCGCCTTGACGCGGATCACCGGGCGCGGCGCGCGGTGACCGCCGTAGTGTCCCGTGAATTCGCCAAAAGGCCCTTCCTCGCGCAGCTCATCCGGCGAGATCTCTCCTTCAATGACGATTTCGGCCGAGGCGGGAACCTCCAGCGGAATCGTTTTGCAACGAACGAGCTCCAGCGGCTTTCCTCGTAGCGCACCGGCAATCGCCAGCTCGTCGGTGCCCAAAGGCAACGGCGCCGGTGCAGTCATGACCACGGTCGGGTCAGCCCCGATTGCGATCGCAACCGGGAACGGCTCACCCGGGGCCTTGTTGCGCTGCAGGTTCAGGTGGGTATACGGGGCCGCGAGAATTCCCAATGTCTGCCGGTCATGGAGCTGATTGCGGTACAGTCCGACGTTGCGCGCTTTCGTGACCGGGTCTTTGGTAATATGGCATGACAGAGTGAGATAAGGTCCGCCGTCGAGCTCGTTCCAGATCGGCACCGGAAGAATCGTCAAGTCCACTTCCTTGCCCAGCCGCACGTTCTGCTGGCAGGCCCCGCGCTCTACCACCACTGGAGGCAAGGGATGACTTGCGCGCCGGCTCCACTCCGCGGCCAACTCCTCGGGCTCGACCTCGAGCGCCAGCGCATAACGCCGCCGGGACGCCAGCAGGTCGACGGCCAAAGGGATAGCGCCCGCACCGGGGTGCTCGAACAGAAGGCCCGGTCCGTTGGCGCGTAGATTGCGCAGGCAGACGGCCCCGATCTCCTGGTTCAAGCTCACCGGAACTCGAACCCGCGCGAGTTCTCCGGCCTGTTCCAACGCCTGTAGATAACTCCTCAAGTCGGTAATACGGGCAGTCTCCATTTTTATCCTTTACAGGTCTCCAGATACAAAACAGTCTCCGAAATCAGCCTAAGACTTCCGATAACCACGGCTGAAAAATTTTTCCCTTTGAAAAACGATCTTTACCACAAGTCCACGTCAAGACACGGCGCGTCTGGGACACATAGCCCTTCTGTGACCCCTCTTGGAAAAGAGGGGCCAGGGGAGATTTTCTCTCTCAGCATAAAATCAAATCCCCCTTTGATCCCCCTTTTACAAAGGGGGAAACCATAACTGCAAACGATTCTGCCGCGCGATATTTCACGAAACTCATAGACACACAGGAGATGAATCCTCAGCGTTGCCCGCCGATGCCGACCCTTCCCCCCACAACGTGCGCGATCAAAGCAATGACAATCACGACGAGCGAGGTTAGAAACGCGACGACGGATCCCCGCTCAAACTGTCCTCCAAAGGCATAATCGAGCGCGAGCAGCGCCATCGTTCGCGATTGACTGGAGCCCAGGAGCACGATCGTGCTGATATCGCGCGCGGCGGATATGAAGCCCAGCAGTCCCACCACGATCAACGTCGGCGTGAGCAGCGGGACCAGGACTCGACGGTAGCACTGAAACCACGAGCCGCCGGAAATTCGCGCCGCCTCCTCCAGCTCGGGCCCAAGCTGCAAGAGCACGCTCTTGGCTACCTGGACGCCGAAAGGCATGCTCTTGATGAAAAGCGCTATGATCAGAAGATAAACGGAGCCGTAGAGGAATAAAAGCACTCTCGTCGCGAAAACCGTCCACAGCAACGCCAACCCCATCAGGATGCCGGGGATCGCCCAGGGAAGCCACGAGAGGAAGTCCAATACCGCCTTTCCGGCAAAGTGCCTGCGCACGACCACGTGGGCGATCAGCAAGTAAAAGACCGCTCCGCTGAGCGCGGTTCCGAGGCCCACAACGAGCGTGTTCCACAGCGACTTCAAAAGATTCGGATCACCGAGCACCCTCTGCCAGTTTTCCAAAGTCCATGGGCGGGGAATATCGAAATAGCCGAAAGCGCGCATAAAAGTTCCCATGGCCAACACGATCATAGGCACCAGCGTGACGGTGAACGCAATCACAGCAACCAGCGTAAAAATGGGCCAGCGCCAGCGGCCCAGAGTCGTCGGATTGGTGCTGAACCCCCGTCCGGTCACCGTGCGATAGAAACGCTGGCCGATGTAGCGCCGCTGCAGGGCGACGAGCAGCAAAAGGACGACTAAAAAAATACTTCCGAGCGCGGTTGCGGGGGCGTATTCCGGAGGCTCATAGGCGACCAGATCGCGGATCTTGGTCGAGTAGACGAACAGGCCGATGGGAACTCCCAACAGAAGCTCGATCTCAAAAGCTTCCATGGACCGGATCAACCCCAATATCGTGGAGACCAATATCGCGGGCATCATGAGCGGGATAACAACTCGAATCAGGGCAACGACGGGGTTGGCTCCGCAACTGCGCGCGCTTTCTTCGAGGCTGGCGTCGAGGTTGCGAAACGCCGGCGCCAAGAGCAGCACTTTCACTCCGAGAGTAGTCGTCATATGGACCCAGACGATCCCCCAGTAGGAGTAGACGTTGAAGACCGGTCCGGAGATAAACGGTAGTGCGTCGAGCCATTGGTTGATCAATCCGAACTTTCCGTCCAGAAGCAAAATCCACCCCAGCGCAACCGGCAACGGGGGAAGAAAAAACGATATCCAGAACATGAACTCCAGAGATTTCTTCCACGGCAGGTCGGTCCGGGCGATGAGCCAGGAGAGAACGACGCCAATTACCAGCGCGATGGACTGCCGGACAACGGCCAGCGACAGGGTGTTCCATAACGCGTCGCGGATCGAAGGATCGGTGAAGGCCCGCCGCCAACCCCTGAGGCCATAGACCGGAACCTCTCCGGGCCTGGCCAGCTGAAAACTTCCTACCAACAACAAAAGCAGCGGCGTCAACACGAGAAAGGCGACCATTGCGAAAAGCAGGGCGATGAAAAGCGTCGACGGCTCGATGGCCAGCGCTTTGCGCCGCAGAGTTTGACCGGCGGTTGTGAGGTAAGCCATAAAGTAACGTCGTAGTTTTTTGGACGCTTGCCCCCTCTCCTTTATCCTCTCCCCCGACAACGGGGGAGAGGGAAGGGTGAGGGGGAAACGCCACAATCAGTTCGCCGAAGTCGCTGTTTCAGTCTCGGTGGGCGCGAGCGCTTTGTCAGCCGCCCAAACCCGCAGGTGCTCCGCCGGCAAATGGAGCCCGACGGCGCGCCCGACCTTCGTCGCGCGGTCGCGTGGAACCGTGAGCGTGTAAAAGCGTTCGCCGATGCGGAGGACCAGCTCAAATTCCCTGCCGAGATGAAGCACGTTTTCAACATCGCACCGGATAACGTTGGGGCGATCTCCCGCCTCGTCTTTCTCAAGTCTCACGTCTTCCGGACGAATCGCGACCAGAACCTTTTTGCCGATGTCGACCGCATCGGCGCTTTCCGGAATGCGGATCTGAACATGGCTCAGTCCGTCAACCTCTACGATGTGGCAATTCTGGTGCTTTTCCGTGATCGTCCCCTTGAAGCGCAGGATGCGTCCCAAGAAATCCTCTGCGAAGGGCGTCTGTGGATTCTCGTAAACCTCCTGGGGCGTTCCTATCTGCTCGATGCGTCCTTGATTCATGAGCGCCAGCCGCGTCGAAAGCGACATGGCCTCGATCTGATCATGCGTGACGAAGAGCACCGTGACCGAAATTCGCTGCTGCAGCCGCTTGAGCTCGATCCGCATCTGTTCGCGCAGCTTGGCGTCCAAATTACTTAGCGGCTCATCCAAGAGAAGAATGCTCGGCGAGTAGACCAGCGCCCGTGCCAGCGAAACCCGTTGTTGCTGTCCGCCGCTCAGCAGGATCGCGGGGCGGTCGGAGAATCCCCCGAGTCCTACGAGCTCGAGCGTCTCCTCCACACGCTGCTTGATCTCCTGGCGGTTGAAATGCCTCACGCGAAGCGGGAAGGCCACGTTCTCGGAGACGGTCATGTGCGGCCAGATCGCGTAGGATTGAAACACCATGCCGATGTCGCGTTTTTCGGGCGCGACATGGATTCCCTTATTCGTGGAGACCACTACGCGGCCCGCGATCTCCACCTCGCCGCTATTGGGTTTTTCAAAGCCCGCCACCACCCGGAGCGTCGTCGTCTTGCCGCAGCCGCTGGGTCCAAGGAGAGTCACCACTTCTCCTTGCTCGACTTTAAACGAAACATCATCCACGGCGGTAACCTTGCCGAACGATTTGACAAGATTCCGCACTTCGAGAAAAGTCTGACTCATGGGTTCCCGAACGCCTCGTCCAGCAATGGGAAAAGACTGTCCTTAACTTGCATGGCTGCTTTCGTGTAAGTTTTGATCGCCCCGGGCAACGGCACCCTCCAGGGCTCGGCATGATCGCTGGGGACGTCCAATCGACTGCTCACGTAACCATTGGCGCGAGCGAATATGGTTTGTCCTTCTTTAGTCAACAACCAATTGATATAAATCTTGGCCGCGTTGGGATGGGGCGCCTTGTTGAACAACGCGAGCGCCCCATTGGCCGGGCTGACGTCCGTTCCTTCTTTTAGCTGCCGGGCGTCCACGATCGCGATCGGCACTCCTTGTCTCGCCCGGGCGAGCGCCACGAAGTCAGCCGTCCCGATAAGAACCGGATAACGGCCCTGGCCAATGGCGTCCACTTCCTGCGCGAAGTCCTTCAGGATTGTGATCTGTTGCTTGCCCAGCGCGCGAATGAAATCCGGGCCGAGGTCCGGGTGAAGATAGAAGAAGGTGAAAGTCGCCTGACCCGGGCCGGCCCTTCGAGGATCGTCCAAGATCATTTTTCCCTTCCATTTGGGATCGAGAAGGTCTTTGTGCGACTTGAACTCCTTCGCATTCACGAGCTTGGGATTGTAAAAAATCGTGCCCCGCTGGAAGGGAGTCATCGTCAGGAGCGTCCTGCTCGGGTCGAGAAATTCCATCGCCCCGCCGCGCCACGTTTTGGGATCTTTGACGTCGGGCAGAATCAGCGCCGGCTCCAAAGGATCGAATGCCCCGGCTGGAATCATCGATTCGAGCCCGGTCGTGGTGCCGTGGACGAAAACATCCCAGAGATAACGGCCCGCCCTACGTTCAGCGAGAACCCTGGGAGGAACTTCCCGGCCTAAGGCGCCGAATAATTCGACTTGAATGCCGTATTTTGATTGGAAAGCCAGCGTCAGAGCATCGCGTATTGAGGCCGTCACGTCGGCGATCACAGCCACTGTACCTTCCTTCTTCGCCGCCGCCAGCGTGCGATCCCAATCCGACTGCCAGTCCGCCCGGGCGCTCACGATGTCGAATGCAACTAAAAGGACTGCGATGCCGAAAATCTTTGCTTTGAAACCGGTGCGGCATTTCACGACGTACGCCTTAATTTCGCCTGCTCTATCGGGCCTCGAATCAGGCAACATATATATGCGTTCAACGGAGTGTGTCAAGCTAAGTTGCGCTTTCGCAAGCGAAAGTGTCATCTAGGGCACTCGATGAGGAGTGTGCAGCGCGAGCCATGAGGGTCGCAGGATCGGCAGGAGACCTCTGACTATCTGGATAGCGGACAAGAGCGGCAAAGGCTAACGCGGAAGAACCGTATTCAAGAACGCAACGACTTCGCTCCTTAGGTTCACGTAGCGCTCCAGATGGCTGTCCAGGTACTGCACGCCCTCTTTCGGGATGAGATATTCGGCGACGTGATCCCGCGGCACATCCTGCCTCAGACTGGCGAACCCGATGGCTTTGCTCCATTCCGTCTGGCCTGGTTTCGAGAGCAGATAATCGATGTAGACCTTGAGGGCATTCGGATGCGGCGGGTTTCGGGGCACCGAGATCGCACCGTTCCCGGCGGTGGTCAAAGCGCCTTCCTGCAGCGCTTCGGGATTGAACTGTCTCACCGGTAATCCCTTGCCTATCCACTCCTTCGTCAACACTTCGCTCGGTCCGATGGCAATCGGATACTTCCGCTGCCCGACGAAGTCGAGGAGCTGGCGGTCGTCGCGGCTAATTGCGATGTCCTGAGAGCCAAAGAGTTGTCGAATGAACTCCTTGCCCAATTTCGGGTTGGCATACCAGAAAGTGGCGATCGCCAGACCGCCTCCCGCCAGGCGCGGGTCGCGCGCAGCCAGCCTGCCCTTCCACTTTGACGCGAGCAAGTCTTTCCATGCCTTGATCTCTTTGGTCGAGACCATCGTCGGATTATAGATGAAGGGAGGCAGAATATAGACGCTCATCACAAGATTGTACTGTCCCGCCTCGTCGGCGAAATTGAATTTCTTGTTGAGCCACACCGAAGCGTCCTGGGCGTTCGGCCCAGCGAGAAAAGGCTGGATCGGGATGACGGCCTTGACCGACATCAGCCCGGTGATGACGGTCGTGGTGCCCTGAACCAGCAGGTCGACCGAGTAGCGCTCGGATTTTTGCTCGGCGAGCAACCTTGGCGGAAGCTGGGCGCCCGCGGCGCCGCTGTGCTCGACTTGGATCTCCGGATACTTTCGCTGAAATCCTTCAGTAAGAGCTTCGCGCGTTTCCGTCCCCTGGGGGCCGATCACCACGACCTTGCCTTCGCGTTTTGCGGCCGCGACAACTTCGGCCCACTCGGCCTGCCAGGCGGACGTGGCGAAGCTGAAGATCGATAACGTGGCGACAAACGACGCGATCCATGCGCGCTTCATCATTTAAATTCTCCGGGTTAATTGCTTGCGCACAACGACACGAAACGCCGTTGGCAGCCTATAAGATTTTTTCTCGCCGCTGTCAAGCATCGGAAGGGTTGACGGCACTCTTGTCCAAATCTCCCCTGGCCCCTCTTTTTCAAAGAGGGGAAATTCTTCATTGTGCGTAAATTCCCCCTTTGAAAAAGGGGGATTAAGGGGGATTTCTTTAGCGAGGAAAAATAAACGACACGAGGACCTGGACTTGGAAAATTCAAAAAACACGAAAGTAAGACAACTAAGTCGTACTCTGTAATGGAAGTAGTAGCTATTTTGGAAAGCAAACGGTTGACGGCAATTTGTTTCGCGTGTTAATCCCTAAGGCGCAAAGGGGCGAGGTGAGATGAAAACAAGAGTTGTCGGTCGCAAACTGTATCGGGTCGAGGGAGAGAGCAAGGTTACGGGGAGCTGCCTTTATTCAGCCGACATCATGCGCCCGGACGCGCTCTGGGCTGGTTTTCTCCGCAGCCCTTTCGCCCATGCGCGGGTCTTGAAGATCGACACGAGTCGCGCCCAAAGACTCCCCGGCGTCAAAGCCGTGATCACTGGCAAAGACGTCTCGCCGCGCCTCGAGGGCGTCTCCTTGCTGGATAAGCCCGTGTTGGCGCAAGATCGCGTGCGCTATGTCGGCGAGAAGGTCGCAGCCATAGCCGCCGTCGACAAAGAAACTGTAGAGGAAGCTTTGGAACTCGTTGAAGTCGAGTATGAAGAGCTGCCGGCGGTGTTCGATCCTCTGGAGGCGATGAACCCCGCTGCGCCGCTTTTGCACCCGGATTATGCGAGCTATCAAGGGCCGAACAAAACCGACGGGCTCAGAAATGTGCGTTCGCGGGTAGAGTCTTCCAAGGGAGACGTGGAACAGGGATTCTCGGAATCGGCTGAGATCTTTGAAAACACCTTCCGCACTCACGCGGTGCATCAGGGCTTCATCGAACCCAGAGCGGGGCTGGTGGAGATCGACGGTCGGGGACGAGTCGGGATTTGGCAATGCCACCAGTCGCCGTTCGGCATCCGCCGCTGGCTCGCCGCGCACGCGGACATTCCCGAAGAGATGATCGTGGTTCACCCGATGTCGACCGGCGGTTCGTTCGGCGGCAAACAGGGAGCGGAAGACATCATCGTCACGTACTACCTGGCGCGCGCGACGCGGCGAGCGGTAAAGTTCGTCGCGAGCTACCAGGAGGAGCTGCAGGACGGCCAGCCGCGCCACGCGGCGGTGATCACCTTGCGCACCGGCGTGAAAAAAGACGGCACGCTATGGGCCTGGGATGCCCAGGTCCGCTACAACGGCGGGGCTTATGGCGCGCGCACGCCCCAGAACCGCATGAACGGAACGTTCATGGCCGCCGGCACCTATCGCACTCCGCACGTCCGAATGACCGGGTTTATTGTCTATACCAACCAGGTGCCGTCCGGTTATTTTCGCGCGCCCGGCGAGGTACAGACGCTTTTTGCCGCAGAGAGCCACATGGACGAAATGGCGCGGTCCCTCGGTATCGACCCTCTAGAATTTCGGCTGCGGAACGCTCTCCGGGAAGGTGATACGAAACCTAACGGAGAACCCATGCGTGATCCGCACGCGCTCGACGTGTTGAAGCGTATTGGCCGCCTTTCCCAGTGGCGCAGAGGCAAACGGAAAGCAACGAATGACAGTGAAGGATTCGTCCGTGGCCGGGGAATCGCGTTCGCCGATCGTCACATCGGCATAGGA
>DASXUF010000038.1 GCA_036504975.1 Candidatus Binatia bacterium
CGACCTCGGTGTTAACTACTTTGATGAACGTGACCGTCAGGCAGTAACAAAACGCTGCCTCAACCGGCTGCAAAGACTCGGTTACCAAGTCACGTTGGAGAAATTGCCGATGGCGGCGTGAATTCATTTTCATAAGAGACAACAAGGGCCGTGATGTGAAAATATTTTCGACGAACTCAACCATGAAGGCTTCCCCGATAACTATGATCGCCGTTCGGACCTTGGAGACGCTTTGCGGCGCGGTTTCAAGCGCCGCCCATGTCTGCCGCTGCTCTCATGACGGATGGACCTCCTTCGTGCTTTTTCGAAGGATTCTGGCATGTCCCGAAATCAGACGCTTCGCGGAGGTGAGTATCGAGGCCGGCCACGCTGACTCCGCTTCGGACTTGGATCGACCGGAGCTCAGAGTCAAGACCTGCACGTTATGGCCGAAGCTACAGAGTTGCACCAGGAGCTGTCTCAGGTCTTACTCCAGGGATGATGCATGACGTTACTGCTCTCCGCGTCAACCTAGCGCCAAGGATGAAGCTTCTCTTCCTGCATCCACCGATGGGCAACTGGAAGCGCTGGGGCGCGCGCCATATCGCGTGCAATTCGCTTTACGCCCACCTGGCGGCCTATGTGCGCGACCAAAAGGCCGCCGAGGTGGCGGTCCTCGACTGCCGCGCGCTCGGGCTCAGCGAAGCGGAGATGATCGATCGCGTCGGAGAGATCGCGCCGGACGCGGTCTTTGTCGGGACGCGCGTCGTGACCGAAGGCGTCGCCGGGTCGGTGCTGCGCTACCTCGAAGCCCTGGCGCTTTTAAAAGACGCCTCCCCGAGGCTCGTGACCATCGCGGGCGGGCTGGCGCTCTCGGCGATGCCCAAGGATATGCTCCGCTTCGCTCCCCAACTCGACTACGTTCTCGTGGGCGAAGCCGAGGAAACTCTCGTCGAGCTGCTGAGAGAGCTGAAACGGGAAAGCCCCAGGCTGCATGAAATCGCGGGGCTCGCTTACCGAAACGCTTCGGACATTCACTTGACCCGGCCGCGTCCGCTGCTTTCCGACCTGAATCGATTGCCGATGCCGGCCTACGATCTCTTCCCGATGGGCAAGTATATCGGCTTTTCGCGCATCGAAGGCTATAACGAGGCGGTGACCAGCCGCGGCTGCGAGGGCGCGTGCAGCTTCTGCTACGAGTGGGGCTTGGTCGATTCCCGCCAGCGGCAGGATTTCTTCGTCCACCGGACCCGCAGCGGAAAACTCGTGGCCGATGAAATGGAGCTTCTGCGCAAGCGCTACGGCGTCAAAGCGCTCAACTTCATGGACGACGATTTCAATTCCGCGCGCCAAAAGATGATCGACCTGCTCGACGAGCTCGAGCGCCGCGCGCTGAACATCCAGTGGTTTTTCATGGGCCGGGCGAGGAATCTGATCCGCGACGCCGACCTGATACCCCGCCTGAGGCGGGCCGGGTGCTATCAGGTGCTGTTCGGCATCGAAGTCGGCAGCGACGAGGAGCTGGTCAACATTCACAAGAGCAAAGACCCCTACACGATCGCCGACTTGAAGGAGCTGGTGCGGCTGCTCCGGCGCCACGACATTTCGACCGTGGGAACCTACATGAGCGGCTTCTGGGAGGACGACGCGGCGAAGATCCAAAACCGCTTTCGCGTCGTGGACGAGATCGACCCCGACATCGGGGTGCTCATGCGCTTGACGCCGATGCCCGGCTCGCCGGTGTGGCGCCAAGCGCTCGCCGGGGAGCGGCTCGAGGAGGTGGAGCTAAAAAACTGGGACGCGCTCCACAGCGTCATGCCGACGCGCCACCTGTCGCGGAAAGAGCTGGGCGAGATCTGCGCCTCGATCAACCGGGAATTTTTCTCCCGCCCCGAGCGCATCGAGCGGATTCAGAACGGCTACAGCTCGCCTTACGTGCGGGCGAAGTTCGAGACGTATAAATCGACGGCGGATTTGATCGACCGGTAAATAAAGGAACCCGTCAAGTCGCGTGACCGCTATTCCGCCATTGTCGAGAAAATTTTCGACACGTTCTTTAGGGAATACTTGCTTTTTTCCGAGCAATATTGATATTTTTTGCTTTTGACGGCGCGGCGGCCTTGGGTTCGACCGCCAATCTGAATCCAACGGTATCAAGGACCGACGACAGACTAAAAAACTCCGGATTCCCTTTCGTCGAAAGCATCCGGTAAAGATTTTCTCTGTTCAGCGAAGTAGACGCCGCGAGCTTGCCCATTCCGCCGTACGCGTCGACAACGTCTCTCAAAGCCAGAAGAAAAACCTCAGGCTTCCCGTCTTCTAGAGCCGCGTTCAAATACTCTGCTGCTTCAACAGGGTCTTTGAGCGCTTCCAAAAGATTTCTTTGATAACTTCTACTTTTAGCCATGGTGAACTCCTACTTTTTGTAGTCCTCCCAATATTCGATCGCTTTCCTTATGTCCTCAGACTGTGAACTTTTATCTCCGCCGCAAAGCAGAATAACCAACTTGGTACCGACTTGGCCAAAGTAAACGCGATAGCCAGGTCCATAATCGATTTTAAGTTCAAGGACGCCGCTTCCAACAGGTTCACAGGTACCCAAATTTCCCAACCGGACACGAACGATCCTGGCGCGAATTTTAGCTCTTGCTCGTTGGTCCCGGAGCGAATCCATCCAATCGTCGAAAGGACAGCTGCCGTCAGGACGTACGTAGCTATCCACCTGCCGCTCTGAAACTTCCATAAACCCAGCGTAGTTTATAAGCTACACAATGTCAAGCACAAAACTCCCCGGCGAGTTTCTTTCCCCGCTCACGACGATTCAAATAAACTCAGACGGATTTAAATAAGACTGACAAGAATGTTACCCGCTATGCAGGTTTTCGTGCTGCGTCATAATTAGGTTATTATGTTGTGGCATTTTTAGGTTATTCCGTCGAGTACGGTTTAGGCTTTTATGCGGAGGTTATGATGATCCGCACTGAATGTCGCCGAAGCTGACGACACATGCAGGGGGTGCTACCTTCGGTTGGCTAAATCCGCTCCACCATCAGCGCGACGGCTTCGCCGCCGCCGATGCAGAGCGCGGCGACGCCGCGCTCCTTGTCGAGGTCGATCAACGCGTAAGGGAGCGTCGTCAAGATCCTTGCGCCGCTGGCGCCGATCGGGTGGCCCAAGGCGACTGCGCCGCCGCGCACGTTGACTTTCTCCGGATCCAATTTGAGCATCCGGTTGATCGCGATCGAAGCGGCGGCGAACGCCTCGTTGATTTCAAAAAGATCGACGTCGCCCAAGGCATGGCCGGTTTTCTTCAGCAGCAGCGAAATCGCGTCCGCCGGCGCCAGTGTGAACCATTCAGGCTCGCGGGCGGACGAAGCATAGCCGACGATTCGCGCAAGCGGCCGGATGCCGAGCGCCCGAGCTTTGTCCCGCGCCATCAAAATCAGCGCCGCCGCGCCGTCGCTGATCGAAGAAGAATTTCCCGCGGTCACCGTGCCGTCCGGTCGAAAGACGGGCTTCAACGCCTTCATCTTCTCCGCGTCGAATCGCTCGATTTCTTCATCCTTCTCGACCGATGGTCCGCTGCCGTTTTTCCCGCCCACCCGAACCGGAACAATTTCTTTTTTAAACGCGCCGCTTCTTTGCGCCGCCTCGGCGCGGCGGTAACTCGTCGCGGCGAACTCATCCTGCTCGGCGCGCGAGATGTGAAATTCGCCCGCGCAGGATTCCGCCAGAGCCCCCATCGGTAAATCGCTGCCGGCGTCGCAAAGCCCGTCTTTGAACAAGCTGTCCATCATGGTCGCGTGCCCGAGGCGATAACCGCTTCGCGCTTTGTCCAGGAGATAGGGCGCGTTGCTCATGCTCTCCATGCCGCCGGCCACCACGACTTCCGCCTCGCCGAGGCGAATCGCCTGCGCGCCCAGCATCACGGCCTTCAAACCGGAGCCGCAAACTTTATTGATCGTGGTGCAGCCGACTTTGTCGGGCAACCCCGCCTTGAGAGCCGCCTGGCGGGCCGGCGCCTGGCCGACGCCGGCGGAGAGGACGTTTCCCATGAGGACTTCGTCCACTTCGCCGCCGCCGACGCCCGCTCGGCGCAACGCCTCGGCGATCGCGATGCTTCCCAGCGCCGGGGCCGGGAGAGAAGCCAGAGAGCCGTTGAGGCTTCCTATGGGGGTCCTGACCGCGCTGACGATGACGACCTCGTTCATCGGCTTGCGGACAAAAGATGCGCCGCCGGTTGTTGAACCGGATAAGACAGGGTCGGTTTTTCCCGGGTGGAAAATGCCGCGCGTAAAAATTGCTCCACCTCGCCGCACAGCTCCCCAACCGGCGCCCCGGTGTTGAGGGCGTGGTAAGGCGCCGACTCGGCGAACGGCTCGAAAACTTCCCTTTGCTTCAAATAAATCCGCCAGGTGCCGTCGGATATATCGCGTCCGCCTTCGGCGCGCCTGAAGAGTCTTTCCCGGACGACTCCGTCGCGCGTGTGACAATAGACGATCGCCAACGGCGCGCCGTTCCGCGCCGCCGCCTCGAAGACGGCGGAGCGCTGCGCCGCTTTTTGAAACGTGGCGTCCACGATCACTCCCTCCCCGACGGCGAGATGTCTCTCAACTTCTTCCGTCATCCTGCGATAGGCTCTCCCGGTCATGGAAGGATTGTAGATGCCCTTCCCATAGGCGACGTTATTCCGCCGATCGGACGCGCCGGCGAGGCCCTTGCGCACGACGTCGGAGTTGACGACGGCCGCTCCCAGCCGGCGCGCCAGCGCGCGCGCTAAAGT
>DASXUF010000039.1 GCA_036504975.1 Candidatus Binatia bacterium
GCCGATCAACAAGAAGCATCGACTTTATCGGCGTTCGCTCGTTCGCGGCGTCAAAGCGCTCGCCGCCGGGGTCGGTCCGAAATGCGAGGTCGTCTTTCTCGGCAGCATCGCGAGCGGCAAGTACCTCGACATCCTGACCGAGGTTCTCGGCGACCGGCTCCGGGTCCCCGCCGAATTCATCGGCAGGGGCGACATGCAACGCGGCGCGTTGTTGCTTCGCTGCGTCCAGGAAAACCGCGAGTTGGACTATGTCCCAGCGTCTTCGGCAGTATCAGTATTGACTCGCGTGAATCTGCGCGTTAGAGCGAGTTCAGAAGATAATCGGGAAGGAGAATTATATGGCACAGCGGGTCAAAGTCGATTGCCGAAAGTATCCGAGCGACAAAGGCTGCACGGTGACGATCTCCGGCTCGGTGGACGAGGTGGTGGAGCTGGGCTGGCTCCACGCCAAGGTGCATCACGCGCACAAGGACGAGGAAGAGAAAGGGCTCAAGGACTGGATTCGCGGCAATGCCGAGCCGGCAAACGACTGAAGGTTATTCTCTCTTTAAATAAACCGTCTCGGCGGCGCCGGCGCCCGAGCCGCGGACTTTGAAACCTTCGGCCGCGAGGCACTGCTCCAGCGCGGCGAGGAAAAGCAGCACGTTGTTCGCCGTGCTGCCGCCGCCCATCAAGCCGACGCGCCAGACGCGTCCTTTGAGGACGCCAAGCCCGCCGCCGATCTCGATATTGAATTCGTCGAGTAGGTTCTTCCGCACGCGCGCGTCGTCCACGCCGTCGGGGATGCGCACGGTATTCAATGTCCAGAGACGTGAGTCCGGTTCAACGTGCATCTTGAGCCCCATCGCCTCGACGCCGGCGATCAGCGCGCGGTGATTCAGCTCGTGGCGCCGCCGCCGGGCTTCCAATCCTTCTTCGACGATGATCCGCAGCCCCTCGCGCAGCGCGTAGTTCATCGTGATCGGCGCGGTGTGATGATAGGTGCGCTCGCTGCCCCAATAATTCGCGACCAGGCCGACGTCCAGGTACCAGGCGCTTGGTTTCGTCTTCCGTTCTTTGATTTTCTTTAAAGCCCGCTCGCTGAAAGTCACCGGCGACAGGCCCGGCGGGCAGGAGAGGCCTTTCTGCGTTCCTGAGTAGCAGCCGTCGATGCCGTTTTTATCGATGGCGACTTCATGCGCGCCGAGGCTCGTCACCGCGTCGATGAGCAGAAGCCCGCCGCGCTCGTCGGCGATCTTTCGGAGCGGCGCGATCGGCTGCAAGACGCCGGTCGAAGTCTCTGCCTGCACGGCGAAGATCGCCCGCGCTTTCGAGCCGTTCCACGCCGCGCGGACCTTGTCGAGGTCCATCGGCTTGCCCCATTCGGCATCGACGCGGATGCACTTCGCCCCGAGGCGGGTCACCATCTCGCACATCCGCTCGCCGAAATAGCCGTTGACGCAGACGACGATTTCATCGCCGGGCTCCAGCAGGCTTGCGACCGTCGCTTCCATCCCCGCGCTGCCTGTACCCGAAATCGGAATCGTCAAACGGTTCTCGGTCTCGAAAACGTAGCGAAGCAAAACCTGGATGTCGTCCATGCATTTGAGAAACAAAGGGTCCAAGTGCCCCAGCACCGGCGCCGTCATCGCCCGCGTCACGCGATCGTCGACCGGACTCGGCCCCGGTCCCAGCAAAATTCTTCGCGGTGGATGAAACTCGGGAAGTGAAGGCTTCTCTCCAGTGGCCATGCCGGCGCTCTCCTTTCGCGCCACAATAACATCGCACCGGAGGAAGCTCAAATCGATGAAATCGCGTGCGCCGAGTTCCTGGACCGGAGGGTTTCCGCCGCGGTTCCTACGATTGGGTTTCAACGGTCTTTTAGGTATAGTCGGATTCTATGCGAAGAGCGATGGTGTTCTTTTTTGTCTTGTGGTTGGGAGCGGAAGTAGCGTGGTCTCAGTCGATCGAGGATATACAGAACTGCGAACAAGATGCACAGAACCAACCTGATCTAGCCATCCATCATTGCACGCGCGCAATTAACTCAGGCCGGTTGTCGGATAAAAACCTGTCTACGGCGCTTAACAACCGTGGAATTGCCCACATCATCAAAGGCAATCTTGACAGTGCAATATACGATTTCACTCAGTCGATACGGTTGAGCCCGAACGAGGCGGGTGGTTTTCACAACCGCGCCCAAGCCTATTTTACGAAGAAGGATTATGACCGCGCGCTGAGCGACTATCAATCGGCGGCGCGGATCGATCCAAAGGGAAGTGACGCCCGCGCGGTCGGCCTGGTCTATTTCTATCTCGGCCGCATGGCGGAGAGTGCCGAGGCGTTGGATCGCGCGGTGAGGGCCGACCCGCAAGACAAATATAACGTTCTCTGGCGCTATCTGGCACAGGCGAAAACGAGTGGCCCCGATGTCGCTCAGCGCGAGCTACGCGACAGCGCGGCAAAGCTCGATGATGGCGGAGCGCAAAAAGAACGGCCTCTGGAGACGGCGGCGAATTGGCCGACGCCGGTCATCGATTTTTACCTGGAGAAAATAAGCGAGAAGGCGATGTACGCCGCGGCGGAGGATCGGGATTCGGCCGCGAAGCGTGAAAAACTCTGCGAGGCGAGTTTCTACGCGGCTGAAGCGAAACTGCTAAAAAAAGAGAGTAAGGACGCGATTCCATTGCTGCGAACCGCGGAGAAGGACTGTCCAACGGCTTTTGCCGAGGCCCACGGCGCCAGCGCCGAGCTCAAGCGGCTGGGGCAGTGAGGGTTGGAAAATCTGGCGCCGGACCTTAACAAATTGTTTTCGGCGGATGAAATTCAGCAAGTGAAGGATCCGACAAAGCCTCGATATTGTGACGCAGGCTGAGCTCTTCAACCCGGTCCAAGAGCGTCTGGAGGTCCGATTCCTCCAATGACGCTATTTGGCGGGCCAATTCTTCGACTCCTTTCGTCATTGTTTGTACCTCCTCCAAATCCGATGAAGATAAAGCTTAACACAACGATTTCCTTTTCTCCACACAACGCCTCAGCCAGCGGACGGGATTGCTGGTTGCATCTGGCGAAAAGGCGTTCTTGCGGGGGTAAGACCCGGATGATATGACGTGAGGCGGACTTTTGGATGAAGATCTCTCTGACTCGCCGACAGAAGAAATGGGGAATAATTACTGGCAGCGTGGTGCTCGCGCTACTTCTCATCATCACTTTCCTTCCGATGGTGGTTCGGAAGGTTGCGGTGAGCCAGATCGCCGCGGCGACGAAGCGGAACGTTGCTATCGAAGACATCGATATCAACCTGTTCACCAAGAGAATTGCCATCAAGGGCTTTCGGCTGGCGGATAAGACGCGGCCGGATGCCTTCGTTCAGTTCAAAGACCTGGCACTCAAATTTTATTACCTGCCGCTGTTTCGCGGCCATTTGAAGCTGGCGGAGTTTAATCTTGTAGCGCCGGCTGTGAACGTGGCGCGCACGGGGGCGAACGAGTTCAGTTTTTCGGATCTGCTCGCGGGTGAAAAAAAAGAAACCAAAGAGGGTGGGATCGATGTCACCGTCGATCGCTTCAAGCTGTCGGAAGGCATCATTGTCCTCGAAGACAGCGCGATCACGCCGGCCAAGTCCTGGAAAGCCGAAGGGCTCAACTTCGACCTCGCTGATATTTCCACACGGAAGGGGGGACCCGCGGGGAAAGCGACGTTGTATCTCACGCTGGCGGGCACGCCGATTTCCATCAACGCTTCCGACCTTTACATCACGCCGACCAACGGCCAGGCGGTGCTCGAGTTCGAAGGCTTCGATCTCGCGCTGCTGCTTCCCTATGTTCCATCCGACACGCCCGCGACGCTGCAAAGCGGACGCCTGAGCGTCGCGCTTGCGCTCAAGTACGGCGGCGAAGGCACGCACCTCGACGGCGACGTGCGCCTGGAAAAATTGGCCGTGCTGCAGCAAGGCAAAGAACGTCCGTTTCTCTCGGCGCCGGAGCTCAAGATCAACCTCAGAAATATCAACGTGAACAACGGTGTCTTCAACATCGCCACCGTCGAAGTTTCCGGCGATCCCACGGTGGTCGATATGAGTCTCACGCCGCCGTCGCAATTCGATCTCAACAAGTTGAAAGTTGCCGTCGAAAAACTGACCTGGCCGCAGAACGAGCCGGCGACTCTCCAGATCAACTCGCAACTGCCCAAGGGCGGCGCGCTCGATATCGGCGGAACGTTTACGCTCAAACCCGTCAAGGCCGATCTCAAGGTGCGGCTGAAAGACGCCGATCTCTCGGCGTACCAGCGCTACATTCCAATCTCGACGCCGTTAGCGGGGAGGGCCGAGACCGACCTCGCCGTCGTTGTTTCCATGGAGGGCGCCCTACAGGCTAGCGCCAAAGGCAGAGCGAGCGTCAGCCGCCTCGTGTTGGGTCCGCCCAAGACGCCGGTCGTAGCGATCGAGCAGGCGAACGTAGCTACCATAGATATCAACTGGCCGGGGCAGATAAAAATCGCGCGCGTGCAAGTCCGAAAACCATCGGCGCTGATCGAGCGCAATAAAGACGGCACGCTGCCGCTTCGTACTATGCTTGCAGCCCCGGGAAGTGAAACAAAACAGACCGCCGCACCGGGGAGCGAAACAAAACAAAAAGCCCCTCCCTCCGCCGACGCTGCCAAGAAACAGGACGTCGCGCCGTCTCCGCCGGCCAAACAGGAAGTCGCCGCGACTCCTAAACCGAAACCATCCGGCAAGCCCCAGCCGCCGAAGACGGCAATCGACATCGGCGAGATCGTCGTCGAGGAAGGATTCGCCCGCTTCATCGATCGGACGGGAGAGCAGCCGTATACCGAAGAGCTGTCGCGCCTCGCCATGAGCATCAAAGGTCTCAGCAACGCGCCGGGCAAAAAGGGCAGGCTCACGCTCCAGAGCGTCATCGGCGCCACGGGCGCTTTCTCGCTGCAGGGCGAGATCGCGCCGCTGGGAGAAACCCTCTGGCTCGATCTCGACGGCGAGCTGCGCGACTTCGCGATCCCGCGCGTCAATCCTTATGCCAACGCGCTGCTTTCCTGGATCGCGCGCGACGGACAATTGGGCACCAAAGTCCATTTCAAGCTCGACGGCGACAAGCTCGATGCCAAAACCGAGATCGTCGTCGGACGTCTCGACCTCGTCCAGGCGAGCGACGACGACAAGGCGAAAGACAAGATCGGCCTGCCGCTCGGTCTCATCGTCGCGCTGATGAAAGACGCCCGCGGCGAAATTCGCGTCAACGTGCCGGTCTCCGGAAGCTTGAGCGCGCCCGAGTTCAGCTTGAGCGAAGCGATCTGGACCGCGGTCAAGAACGTGATCGTCAACGTTCTCGCGGCGCCTTTCCGCGCCATCGGCCGGCTTTTTACTTCGGGCGATAAGATCACGGGCTTCGCCATCGATCCCGTGCGCTTCGAGCCGGGAGGCGCGGCGCTCAACGAAGCGATGGGCGAGCAGCTCGCCAAGGTGCACGAGTTTCTCCGCAATTCGCCCTTCGTCCGGCTGTCTTTGTCGTCCGTCGTGAGCGAGGCGGATCTCGGCGCTCTCAAGACGCAAGAGGTGACCGCCAAGATTCAGGCGTATCAAAGAGCGCAGAACATCAATGACCTGGCGCCGGCGGCGCAGAGATATTTCCGGCAGAGATTTCCCAAGATCAATCCACCGGAAACCGTCGAAGGGATCGTCGCGGCGCTGCGCGACGTCGAGCCGCGTCCGGAAGGACAGGCGCAAAAGCTCGCGGCCCGCCGCGTGGAGGTCGTGCGCGAGCGGCTCGGCGCTGCCGGAACCGACGCCAAGCGTCTCGAAGCGGCAGCGAAGAGTCCGGCGGCCGACGCGAAGGGCGACGGCCGCGTCGAATTTTCCGTCGTACCGTGAACGCCTTAATCTCAACCCTCACCCGTTCCCTCTCCCTGCCAGGGAGAGGGTGAGCATGAGGGGTAGGATAGCTTAGAAAAGCACCAGCCGATGTTCTTGCCATCACTTATTCTCGGAGTCGTCGGAATCATCGCCAGCAGCGCCGCGGTCTTCTATCTCAATCAAAAAGGCGGGGACGCGCGAAAGTATTGGCTTATAGGACTCGCCGGTCTCTTTCCCGCTTGGCTCATCGCGTTCCTCACCGTCATTCAGCCCGCAAGCCAATCGGCGGTCGATGTCCCGTTGCCGCCGCGCG
This sequence comes from Candidatus Binatia bacterium, assembly GCA_036504975.1. Taxonomy (NCBI): domain Bacteria; phylum Candidatus Binatota; class Binatia (SeqCode); species Binatia bacterium. The sequence goes on from DASXUF010000039.1 coordinate 6,162, forward strand.
CGCTCTTCTCCTCGGCGATCGGCTTGATCGGCGTCATCGCCACGGACTACTTCCTTCGATGGTCGCAACAGTCCGGTCGCGAGCTGTCGCCGGTCACCTGGTGGGTGATCGGCTGGCTGGCTCTAGTGCCGGCGTGGCTGATCGTGACAATCAAATTCTAGCACCCTCACCCCAATCCCTCTCCCTCTGGGAGAGGGTGAGGGAATAAAGCGGATCGCTGAATGAGCCGGAATGACGATAAGCTCGGTAGGGATTACTGTCCGGAAAGTTCGGCGGTGAGCGTGACAGAAGCGCGCACCTGGATCGTGCCGGACTCAACCGGCGTCGGAGCGGCTTGCATTCCCGCAACTCCCGCTCTCAGCTCCTGCATGACCGGACGGAACGCTTGTTCGCCCTCGTTCAACGAAAGCACCCTGGCAATCTTCAAACCCAGCGCCCGCGCCATGTCTTCTGCTTTGGATTTCGCCTTCGCCGTCGCGTTGCGCAGCGCCTCGCGCCTGGCCGCGTCTTCGTCCTTCAACGTGAAGGCGAGCCGCTGAATCCGGTTGGCGCCCGATTGCGTCGCCGCATCGATCAGGCTTCCAACGCCGGGTAGAGCGCCGGTCCGCACGCGGATGATGTTCGTCGCCGTGTAGCCGGTGATCTCCGGTTTCCCGCCTTCTTTCGGGTAGCGATAATTCGGGGTGAGGGAATAGCCGATGGTTTTGACTTCGTCTCCCGATCCGAGCAGCTTCTTCACTTCGACGATGACTCTGGCGAGCTTCGCGGCATTCTCTTTTCCCGCCAGCGGCGCGGTCTTCGCTTCGGTCACGACGCCGACTTCGATCTCCGCCAGATCCGGCTCCATGGTAACCAGCCCCTCGCCGGTTACTGTGACCGAGGGCGCCATTGGCTTGTGATGGTCGTGGTGCTGAGCGTATGCGACGGCGGGCAGGAACGTTGCCAGAGCAAGCGCGATGATGAACGACATGACAACTATTTTATCACTGACGTCGCGACGCATTGCAAGCGAAACAGAGCGAGCCTGAAATAGACATTTTGTCCTCGTTCGGTTAATTTAGATTCCATGAGCGATCGGGCGAGCGGCCGGTGACGCAGCTCAGGTTTCTCGGCGCGGCGGGTACGGTCACCGGCTCGCGGTTCCTTCTCGAGGCGGGCTCCCGGCGGGTTCTCATCGACTGCGGTCTCTTTCAAGGGAAATCCGAGCTGAGACAAAAAAACTGGGGAGCGCTCGGCGTCGATCCCGAAACGATCGACGCCGTCATCCTCACTCATGCGCACATCGACCACACCGGCTATCTGCCCCGGCTCGTCAAGAACGGCTTCAACGGCCCCGTCTTCGCCTCGGCCCCCACCCGAGCGCTACTCAATCTCCTGCTGCCCGATGCCGGGCGGCTTCAGGAGGAAGAGGCGCGCTTCGCCAACGAGAAGGGCTATTCGCGGCACAAGCCGGCTTTGCCGCTCTTCACCGAGGAGGACGCGCGCCGCGCGCTCCCGCTCGTGCGCAATTCTTCCTTCGGTTCTCCCATAGAGATTGCGCCCGGCCTTTCCTTCACGTTTCACCGAGTCGGCCATATTCTCGGCGCCGCGTTCATCCTTTTCGAGATCAGTAACGCCGCCGGGGAAAAGATGAAAATCGTCTTCTCCGGCGACGTTGGCAGGAAAGATATTCCGATCCTAAAAGATCCGGAGCCGATCGCAGGCGCCGACTACGTGGTCCTCGAATCGACGTATGGAGACCGGCTGCACGGCGGCGAGAGTCCGAAAGAAGCGCTCGCGCGCGTATGCCAACGAGTCATCGAAAAGGCGAGCGTGCTCTTGGTCCCGGCCTTTGCCGTGGGGCGCACGCAGGAAGTGCTCTACCATCTCCGCGCTCTGCAGCGTGAAGGACGCCTTTCGCCCGGACTCCCGATCTACATCGACAGCCCGATGGCGATTTCGGCCGTGGATCTGTATTGCGATTACACTCCCGAGCACGACATCGAGATGACCGAGCTTCGCGACCAAGGGCGCTGTCCGATCGAAGGGCCTTCGGTAAGTTTCTCGCGCTCCTCGGACGATTCGAAGAAGTTGAACCGTTTGCGTGGCCCGGCGGTAATCATCTCGGCATCGGGAATGCTGAACGGCGGCCGCGTGCTCCACCACCTCGTCCAGCGTCTGCCTAATCCCGACACCACTCTTCTTTTTGTCGGCTACCAGGCGGAAGGCACGCTCGGGCGGCGCATACTCGAAGGAGAGCGCGAGGTGCGTGTGCTCGGGCAGGCGGTGACGGTCGCGGCGCACGTCGAGGAAATTCCGGCGCTGTCGGCGCACGCGGACTCGGGAGAGCTCGTCGAGTGGATGTCGGCGATACCGGAAAAACCGCGCGAGATCTTTCTCGTCCACGGCGAGGACCGGGCGCGCGATGCGCTGGCCGAGTCGCTCCGCGACAAGCTCGGCTTCAAGGTATCGCTGCCGCGGCAAGACGAAATCCGGGAGCTATGATGCTTCGACCCTTCGGCTTCGCTCAGGACAGGCAAGCTCAGCATGAACGGAAGAAAAACACCCGCCGTTTTCAAAGTCTCAGCCGTTCGTCCTGAGCCTTGTCGAAAGAAACGGCCTGCTACTCAGGACAGGCCTGTCGAAGGATAAACGGGGAGAATTCGACACCTGCCATGGCTGAACCCAATAACAGGACAACTTCCGAAACCCGCTGGGGGAAGACGCCCGGCGCCGACGAAGAAGTACGCTTTCTTCGGGGGCCGCAGGAGAGGCGGCGCGAGCTCGCGCGCGCGCTCAGGATCTTTTTTGAATTCATGCGCGGCTTTCGCGCGCTCCACTTCGTCGGCCCGTGCGTCACCGTCTTCGGCTCGGCGCGTTTTCGCGAAGATCACCGGTACTACGCGCTGGCGCTCGAGGTCGGCGCGCGCCTCGCCCGCGCCGGATTCACCGTCATGACCGGCGGCGGGCCGGGCATCATGGAAGCGGCCAATCGCGGCGCGAAAGAAGCGGGCGGCAGGTCCATCGGCTGCAACATCGAGCTGCCTCAGGAGCAGAAGCCCAACGCCTATCTCGACAAGTGGATCACCTTCCGGCACTTCTACGTGCGCAAAGTGATGCTGGTGAAATATTCCTACGCCTTCATCGCGATGCCGGGCGGCTTCGGCACGCTGGACGAGATCTTCGAGACCGCCGTGCTGATCCAGAACGGCAAGATTCGGGAATTTCCGCTGGTCATCATGGGCAAGGACTACTGGCAGCCGCTGCTCGACTTCATGCGCGAGCGGCTGCTCAAGGAGGGGACGATCGACGCGGTCGACACGGAGCGCATTCTCGTCACCGATTCTCCCGAAGAAGCGGTCGAGTCGATCCTCAAGGTGGCAACCGGACAGTTCGGTCTGAGCTATGTGCCCAGCCTAAAACGTCGATGGATCTTCGGCGAGCGAGCGTGAGGGTGGATATGCACGAGGATCTGGGACCCCCGTTTCTTGTCTACTATTAGACATTGTCGGTCTGTCAGCGGTGCTATAGGATGGGTCTACCTAGGAGGTAAGTCGGTTCACGGCAGCAATTGATTTTCATTTTATCGGCGCGTAAGAGGAGAAAGGCCGCCACGGCTTAACCGCTGTGGCATGGACTTCGGCTCCGGGTTTGCAGCGAAGGTTCTGGTTTCACGACCTGACCCGCCCTCTTCCAAAATCCAGAGGCTATCCAGAGCCTTACTAAGGAGAGAGTCATGAATCCTCTTTTTCTGATCGCCGCCCCCTTGGTGTTGATCATCATAGGGATGATATTGAACGGCATCGGACTTTCGTTCGATCAACCGACCACCTCGACCGAGGAAGACCCCGCCAGGAAATTGACCGCCGAAAGGCAATCTTACCGCAGCTTTTTCGACCAACAGAGAAAACAAGCTCTGAAAAGACAACAAAGAGTAGGTCAGTATAGCTGGCTTGTGCTGGCGGTATCTATTGTCGCGTTCGCTTGGGTGTATTTCGACACGGTCAATAAGACCGCGGCTTTAAACCAAATCGCCGCGATGCAGACCATGGCCGTCGCGGAAGGAAAAGATCTGGTCCTGTCCGTAACGCTTCGCGACGGGAATAACGTTAAATACGTCATCAAAGCAGACGAGACCGGGCCCACCGACGGCGCCGTGAAGAACGGATTCTCGAAAGAGCCCGTTCCGGCGTGGGAGGTATCGAGATTGGCGACGGCTTTGAGCACCGGCGATAAGACATTGCCTCTCGGCATAGCGCTGACGATTGCAAATTAAGAGTGCCGGTTCGCGGCTGAAGGCGAGGTGAAAGAGTTGTGACTTCACCCGCCTTCAGCCGTTTTTGCGCCTCTAACGACGATTTCCGCTTGACCCCTGCGCCCGAGTTAGATTACTTTTAGCCGCATTTGTTGCGCAACAAAAGAAAGGCCTGATAGGTACCGTGGATCCAAGGAGCTCACTCATGTCGGTCAAAGATCTCACGTTGGGCTTGCTCGTCCAGTACGGCTTTCAGGTCCTCGGCGCGCTCATCATTCTCGTCGTCGGCGTTCTGCTGGCCCGCTGGGTCGGGAACTTGTGCGATCGATGGCTCCAGTCCTACGTGAAAGAGCCGCCGACGCGCACGCTGATGGTCCGTATCGTCCGCATCACGGTCCTTCTACTGACGCTGCTGGTGGCGCTCGACAAGTTCGGTTTTCAGATCGCGCCGTTCGTGGCGGCTATCGGCGTCGCGGGCGTGGGCATCGGACTGGCTTTTCAGGGAGTGCTCGGCAACATCGTCGCGGGGCTGTCGATCATCATCACCAAGCCGTTTCGCGTCGGCGAATATATCGAGCTGGCCGGCGTTCATGGACAGGTGACGACGATCGAGCTGTTCTCGACCAGCCTGATACAGCTCGATCAGTCCCGCGTGGTCATCCCCAATCGCAGAATCGTCGGCGAGATCCTGCACAATTTCGGCGCGGTCCGCCAGCTCACCCTCACGGTAGGAGTCAGTTATGGCGCCAATCTCACCCAGGTGCTCGCGGTCGCGAGAGAGGTGGTGGCGGCAAACCCGCGCGTTTTGAAGCAGCCGGCGCCGGTTGTGGGCATCGGCGAGTTGGCGGCGTCGTCCATCACCGTGGTCATTCAGCCATTCGTCGCGGTCGCGGACGTTGTCCGGGCCAAGCCGGAGTTGTATCAGGCGATCGTCGATCGGTTCAGGGCGGAGAATATCGAGATACCGGTTCCTTCGTATGAAGTTCGACTCCTTCAGCCGGCGCAATCATGAGACACGGGAGCGTCCTTTTAAGATTTGTAGCGACCGCCGTTTTTCTGATCGGCGAGGGGTGCTCATCGACTTCGATCACGTTGAGCAAAGAAGGCCGGGCGCAGCTAAACAATCAGGCCGAGATCGGCGCGGTTCATCACGAGCCCGCGGCATTCTACGCCGATGCCGGATTCTTCGGCCTGATCGGCTATGGGAGGTCGATTTCGGCGGGAAAAGAAATCCGGGCGAAGTACCGGCTTGAGGATCCGGCGTCGGCGGTCAAGACAAACTTTGTCCAAGCCCTGGAAAAGGAATTCAGCGCCATCAAAGTTCGCGCCATCGACCGGCCCGTCGCCGCCGACGATCTCGCGGCGGTGAAAAACGCGTACGCGGGACCGTGGGTTCTCGATTTCAAGACGATCGGCTGGGGCTCGGCCATCGAAGGCGGCGTTGAATTTACGCTCCGGGCGCGCCTGATTCGCAACGCCGACTCAAGAATCGTCTGGCAGGGGACGTGCAAGTACGAGACGAAGAGCGGCAAGAGTAAATTGTTGACGGGGGACAGCCCGGCGCTCCTGCAAAAGAAGTTTCAAGCGGGCGTGGCGCCTTGTGCTGATTCACTTTGGAATCAGTTCCAGGCAGATCGGTAGGGGCACGGCGCGCCGTGCCCTACTCGCCTTTGTATCTCGCGTCGAGCGCGTACTTTTCCTCCAGCCCGATGATGTCGTGAAATTCCTCGAACGGGATGAGGCGGTCCATGACTTCTCCGGTCGTTCCCGTGCGCTTGAGCGTGCCGTAAACGTCTTGTAACGCGCGCGCCGACGCGTAGAGCGGGCCGAGCGGCCAGACGATCAGGCCGAAGCCTAAATCTTTCAGCTCCTCCGGTCCCATCAGCGGCGTGACGCCGCGCTCGATCATGTTGGCGACGAGCGGGCCGGGAACCTTACGCCCGATCTCGCGCATCTCTTCTTTCGTCAGCGGCGCTTCGATAAAAACCGCGTCGGCGCCGGCTTCCTTGAACGCCTGCCCGCGCCGGATCGCTTCCTCCAGGCCGATCGCCTGGCGCGAGTCGGTGCGCGCGACGATGAAAAAATCTTCCTTGTTGCCGCGCGCCTCGACGGCGGCTCTGAGCTTCTTAAGATACTCTTCGAGCGGTATCACCTGCTTGCCTTTCATGTGACCGCAGCGCTTGGGCCAGATCTGATCTTCTAAAAACATGCCGGCGGCGCCGCCGCGGATCAGCTCTTTCACCGTGCGGATGGTGTTGATGGCGTTGCCGTAGCCCGTGTCGGCGTCCACGATCACCGGGAGGTCAGTGACCGAACAGATGCGCTGCGAGGCCGAGAGCAAGTCGGTTTGCGAGAGCAAGCCGAAGTCGGGCTCGCCCAAATACGTCGCCGACACGCTATAGCCGGTAATGAAGATGACATCGAAGCCGGCGCGCGAGGCGATCTTCGCGCTGAGACAGTCGTACACTCCCGGCATCACCAGGACGCCTTTCTCTTTCAACACCTCGCGGATCTTTTCCGCTTTGGTCATAAGGCCTCCGTTTCGGATCGCGAAAGCTGATTCAGGCTTCTTAACATTCTGTTTTCGCCAGGACAACTTTAATCTTCTCAGCTATTTCTTTTACCAGCCGGTCGCGGTTGGCTCGCGTGACTTCGATCAGCTCGACGTCGTTTCTGGCTTTGAGCTGCTCGATGAAGCCTTTTCCTTTTTTGGCGATGGTCGCGAGGATGTTGGAAGGCCGGGCGAGAAGATCAATCAGTCTGTTTCTGAATTTGGCGGACAGCAGCTCCATTTTCCCGATCTCGTCAATCACGTAGAGATCGGCGGGCGAATTTTCCGGATCGAGTTGGGGGAGCGCGAGCCTTTCGAATTCTTCGAGGTGGACCGAATACCTGCCGACCGTAGGCTCCTTTCTGCCCACCGAGGCGAGAGTTCCTTCCTCGCCGTCGAGCGTTACGAATCTAAAGCCGATCCGTTGGCCTCGATGCCTCTTCTCCTCGGTGTAGAAACCGGCGCATTGGACGCCGTCGATTTGCTCCAAAACCGCGCGGATCAACGTGGTCTTGCCGACGCCGGGAACGCCGGTGAGGAATAATCTCATGAGGCATGATTTGCCCCTCAGATGCTTTGAATGCAAGCCGTCATGATAAATTATCTCGGTGCCTGAGGCGCCCAGCCTTTCAGTTCTTGCTCGGCCTGCTTGATAAAACGGTTCTCGAAGACACGCTCCGGCGGGATGTCTTCGGTTACATCGGCCACCTGTTTGCCCAGTGAAATCACCGCGCGCTCCTGATCCTCGTTGAGATGACCCGACGGCAGCAGGGCGTCGCGCGTCGATTCGTAGGTCTGAACCGCGTCGTCCCGGCTGAGCCTGAACATCTGCATCATTTTCGCGACGATATATTCCCGCTGTGCCAGCATGAGCTTGAGTCCCTTGGATGAGGCGCGGACCATTTTCATAACCTCTTCGGGGTCGCGGCGAATTTTTTCTTCGGAGGTCCCCAAGCCCGCCTGCGGCCACTTCACGTAATCGGTGGCGCTGGCGAGTTTTCGATAGCCCATCTGCACGGCCTTGAAATTGCCCGGAGGGGTGGCGAGGGTCGAATGAACCGTCCCTGCTACCAAGGCGTTGAAACGGTCGCTGGAAGCTCCGACGACCAGAAAGGTCATATCCTTGACGGGATCGAGACCATGGCGCCTCAAGATCTCGCGCATGGTGAACTCTGATGCGCCGCCGAAGGTGTTGATGCCGACCGTCTTCCCTTTCAGGTCCGCGATCGAACGGATGTCCGGCTGCGCCACCAGCCAGAAACTTGCCATCTCAGCCGTGAATATCAATTTGAGCGGCTGCCGGGCGCGGATCACCGCATCGACCACCGGGCCGCCGGTGATAATGTAATCGAAATTTCCCGCGATCATTCCTTTCACTGCGATGCTGCCGCCCCTCACCAGGACGAATTCCGGTATAATTCCTTCCTCGCGAAAATAGCCCAACTCCTTTTCCAATAAGAACCGCAACGCCGAGGGCGCAAACGACGTGTAGGCGACGATCACCTTCTTCGGCGCAGGCTCCGCGGGCCAGGCCGTTCGGGCCGGGAAGAGTCCCGCGATGATCATCGAAGAAGCGATCGCGAACGCAAGCGGCGCATTTTTTCTAAAGCGCATCGTTACTCTCGGCAAGTCGCCAGGAATCCCGTAAACGACCGCATCAGAGCGGAATGCTGTCTGTTCTTATGAACGGCGATATACAGCGCCCGCTTCAACTTGAGCTGCGGGACATTGAGGATTTTTATTCGTCCCGCCTTCACGTCGTTGACGACATGGCATTTTGAAAGAAATCCGATGCCAAGTCCGCTTCCGACCGCGTTCCTAACCACGTCTCTGCTGCCGATATCGAGGTTGACTTGCAGCGACGGCACAAAGGAGAGTCCCTTCTCGACAAACTTCTGCTTCATGATGTTGTGGAGCGTGCTTATCAGACGCTCCTTAGCGAGGAGCTTCAACGGAATCGAACGTTTCTTCGTCAAGGGATGGTTGGGCGGGGCGATCACAACGACCTCCTCTTCACGAAAAGGCTTGGCGACGATGAGCGGCGAACGCGGCGCCACGCCCATGACGGCAACGTCGAGCTCACCCTCTAGCAGCATTTTTTCCAGATCATCGCTCCGCTGAATTTTTAAATCGACCTCGAAGTCCGGATTTTCCCTTTTAAATTGTTGGACGGCGGCAGGAAGAAAAGACGCCCCGGCCACAACCGATCCGCCGATTCGGAGCGTGCCTTTTTTCAGGCCGCTAAATTCCTCCATTCTTTTCCTGAAGTCATCCTCCTTGCCGAGGATCTGGTGCGCGTAGCGCAGCGCCTCTTCCCCGGCGCTGGTGATACGGGTCTTGATGCCGAGTTTTTCAAAAAGCTTGACTCCCAGCTCGCGGGATAAGGACTGCACCAAGGTCGTAGCGGAGGGCTGGGTTATCTGGAGGAGCTTGGCGGCTTTGGTGAAGCTGCCGGTTTTCGCGACCGTGGTGAAAACCTTCAACTGCCAGAGGGTCATGGCAAGATATTATCTTGGCGCCTGCGGCGTCCACGCCGCGAGGTCGCGCTGCGCCTTTTGCACAAAGCGATATTCGAAAACCCGGCCCGGCGGGATGTCTTCAGCCGGATTTCCTCCGGGCTTGATCATGGAGATCACGGCGATCTGGTCTTGCTCGGCGAGGCTGCCGGAAGAAACCGCTTCCTCTTGCAGAGCCTCGTAACTCTGAGCCGCTTCTTTTTGCGTGACACGGAACGACTGCATGACCTTCGGAATAACGTAATCACGCTGCGACAACGCGAAGCGAAGGCCTTTAAGCGCCGCGCGCGCCATCTTTTCGACCTCCTGCGGGCTCCGGCGGATTTTTTCTTCCGTCGTCGCCAACCCGGCCTGCGGCCAGCGAACGTAATCGATGGCTTTGGCAACCTTTCTGTAGCCCATCTCTATCGCTCTAGAGTCGAACGGAGCGGAAAGAAAAGTCGCATGGACGCCCCCCGAGACCAAAGCGGCGAAACGATCGACCGAGGAAGAGCCTAGTCCCAAGTAAGTAATGTCTTTAAGCGGGTCCAGGCCGTGGGATTTTAGGATCTCCCGCATGATCAGATCGTTGCTGCTGCCGATGGAGGCAATCCCGATGGTTTTTTTTCTCAGATCCTCCACGGAACGAATCTGCGGCTGCGCGATTAAAGAATAATGTGTTCGCAGCGTCGTGAACACAATTTTGAAAGGTTGACGAGACTGAACGACGGCGGGCACCACGGTGCCGGTCGGCACCATGTAGTCGAAGCTGCCTGCTAACATCGCTTGGCCGGCGATCACGCTGTTCCGCGTAAGAATGAATTCCGGGTTGAGCCCTTCCTTGCGGAAGAAGCCCAAATGTTTTTCTAAGGAAAACCATACCGTTGAAGGAGTCAGAGAAGCATACGCTACGGTTATTTTCTTAGCCGGGTTTTGTGCAAAAGCATGCTGAAGGTAATCCGCGCAAATCACGCAAAGCACGGCCGTAAGCAAAGTTTTGCCGAAACTCATCTCCGTTTCTTATGTGGGCTCCTCATCGAGGAGCGTGCGGTGTCCACCCCTTGAGCGCTTGTTCGGCCTGTCTGACAAATCGGTAGTCGAAAATTTTCTGTGGCGGAATTTCATCCGTGATCTGAGCAACCTGTTTCATCAGGGCAATATTGGCAAGTTGATCGTTCTCGTTAAGGTATCCGGCGGGAACCAGGATCTCCTCTCGCAGCTCATCGTAAGTGCGCACGGCGTCTTCCGGACTAAGGCGAAACATTTGCATCAGCTTCGCCTGTACGTATTCCCGTTGGCTTGAGACCAGCTTAAGCCCTTTGAGCGAGGCCAGTACCATCTTGTAAACTTCGGCAGGCTGCCGGGCTATTTTATCTTCTCGTGTGGCGATTCCGGCCGCCGGCCAATGAACATAATCGGTCGCCTTGGCGATTTTCCTAAATCCCATTTGTGTGGCCTTTAGATCAAAAGGCGTAGCCAGGACGGCGGCCTGCGCCGTTCCTCCGACCAGGGCGGCGAACCGTTCTTGAGAAGCGCCGGCGCCAATCAGCACTGCATCTTTAAAAGTATCGAGCCCGTGTTTCTTGAGAATCTCCCGGACGGTGACCTCGGTGATGCTGCCTAATCCGCCGGTCGCAATGCTCTTTCCCTTGAGATCCGCGACCGACCTAACACTTGGCTGGCTCACGATCCAGTAATGCATTTTCGCGGCGGTGAGAACGAGTTTTAGCGGATAGCCTCCACGAACGACGGCGTCCAAAATGGCCCCGGTGTTATGAACGTAGTCGAAATTTCCGGCTATCAAGCCTTTGACTGAGAGTCCTCCGCCGCGCACCAGAACAAATTCCGGTTTGAGATCCTCCTGCCGGTAAAATCCCAGCTCTTTCTCAAAGAGAAACCACGTCATGAACGGAGAGTAGGCCGGATACGCAACGGGCAAGCTCTTAAAAGGCTCCGACGAATTCGTCACGACAGGAAAGGTGACGATTACCGGCAATATAAAAGAAATGACGAACCTTGCTGATTTAGGGAACAACATCTTATGTCGTCTCAGCGTTTTCGGAATAAGAATTGTACCAAGGTCCTAGCAAAGGGCTGGGTTGTCTGGAGGAGCTTGGCGGCTTTCGTGAAGCCGCCGGTTTTCGGGAGCGTGGTAAAAACCTTCAACTGCTAATTGCCAGAGCGTCATGGCCAAATTATCTAGGTATCTTAGGCGTCCACCCTTTAAGCTCTTGCTCGGCCTGTCTGACAAAGCGGTAGTCGAAAACGCGCTCGGGCGGGATTTCATCTTTGACTCCGCCTGCCTGTTTCATTATGGCAATATTCGCGAGCTGGTCTTCTTCGGCGAGATAGCCGCTGGGAACAAAGACTTCCTCCCGCAACTCCTCGTAAATGCGCGCCGCTTCTTCCGAGCTGAGACGAAACATCTGTATCAGCTTCGCGTGGACATAATCCCGCTGGCTCAAAACTAACTTGAGACCTTTGAGCGCCGCCAGCACTATTTTGTAAACTTCGGACGGTTGTCGGGCGATTGTTTCTTCGCGCGTTGCGATACCTGCGGCCGGCCAGCGAACGTAATCGGTGACCTTGGCGATTTTTTGATATCCCATCTGAGCGGCCTTAAGATCGAAGGGAGTGACGAGGACGGCCGCCTGCGCTGTTCCGCTGACCATAGCCGCCAACCTCTCCTGAGGTGCGCCGGCGCCGATCAGTACTGCATCTTTAAAAGGATCGAGCCCGTGCTTCTTGAGAATCTCCCGTACGATGACCTCGGTAATGCTGCCCAGCCCGCCGGTTGCGATGCTCTTTCCCTTGAGATCGGCTACAGAGCGAATGCCTGGCTGGGCCATGAGCCAGTAATGAGCTTTCGCGGCGGTGAAGACGAGTTTGAGTGGAGGACGTCCAAGAACGATCGCCTCCAAAGCGGCGCCGGTATTGTGAATGTAATCGAAATTGCCCGCAATGAGCCCTTTGACGGAAAGACCTCCGCCCCTGACCAAGATAAATTCGGGGAGCAATCCTTCTTGCCGATAAAATCCTAATTCTTTTTCCAGCAAAAACCACAGGAAGAACGGGCCGACCGAGGGATACGCGACCGCGACTTTTTTCCCGGGTGCTTCTGCGGCATAGGTGGTTCCAGCGGCGCCAGAAACGAGAAGCCCCAGGCTAATTGCGAGCGCGGATGACCATTGGAAGATCCTTAACACCTGGCTCCTCCTTTTTTAACAAATCTCTAAATGCTCGCACTGGGGCAGCGTTCTGCCGGCTCCTATGGATGACTATATGGATGTCTCTTTTCAAATTAAGTTCGGGAACGTGAAGCAGCTTTACCCGCCCTGCTTGGATATCGCCGATCACGTGACATTTCGCAATGAAGCCGATACCGAGACCCTTTGCCACAAAGTTTCTAATGAGATCCCTCACCCCGAATATCTCGCTGATGTTGATGGCCGGGGTAAAGTCGAGACCCTCTAGTGCGAACCTCTGTTTCAGCATTTTGCGAACTGTCGAATTATTCTGAGGCGCAATCAGAGGCTCCTTTGAAATCTGTCCCAACGATACGCGGCGTTTATTGGTTAATGGATGTTTGGGCGGTGCAATGGCAACGAATTCTTCCTCGTAATAATGTTCTGAAACTAGCAGATGGGAGGACGGCAGCCAGCTCATAAAAGCGAGGTCCAGATCACTTTCCAAGAGGTCTATTTCCATTTTTTCGTTGCTTTCAACTTTTAGAGTGACTTCGATTCCGGGATATTTCTCTTTGAATTTTTGCATTATCGTAGGAAGAAAGGTTGCCGCTGCAATCGGCGCTGCGCCGATGCTTATTTTCTCTGTCCTCAGTCCCGAGAATTCATCCATTCGTTGCTTGAAGTTGTGTACCTTTTCCAGCATCTGATGAGCGAAACGGAGCGCCTCTTCGCCCGCGCTGGTGATGTGGATTTTGGCGCCGAGTTTTTCAAAAAGCTTGACTCCAACCTCACGGGATAGGGTTTGAACCAGAGTGGTGGCGGAGGGCTGGGTTATTTGGAGGATCTTGGCGGCTTTGGTGAAGCTGCCGGTTTTCGCGACGGTGGTGAAAACCTTCAATTGCCAGAGGGTCATAGGAATTACTGTCTCGGTATCGCAGGCGTCCAGCCCTTTAGTTCTTTCTCCGCCTGCTTGATGAAGCGATTCTCGAAGACGCGCTCCGGCGGGATGTCTTCGGTTACATTGGCCACCTGTTTGCCCAGTGAAATCACCGCGCGCTCCTGATCCTCGGTGAGATGGCCCGACGGTAAAAGTGCATCGCGCGTCGCTTCGTAGGTCTGAGCCGCGTCGTCCCGGCTGAGCCTAAACATCTGCATCATTTTCGCGACAATATATTCCCGCTGCGCCAGCATGAGCTTGAGTCCCTTGGATGACGCGCGGACCATCTTCATGACCTCATCGGGATCGCGGCGAATCTTTTCCTCCGAGGTCGCCAACCCGGCCTGCGGCCACTTCACGTAATCGGTGGCGCTGGCGAGCTTTCGATAGCCCATTTGCACGGCCTTGAAATTACCCGGGATTGAGAGGAGAGCGGAATGAACCGCCCCAGATACCAAGGCGTTGAACCGGTCGTTGGACGCTCCCACGACCAGAAACGTCATGTCCTTGACGGGATCGAGGCCGTTTCGCCTCAAGATCTCCCGCATGGTAAACTCTGTGTTGCCGCCGAAGGTATTGATGCCGACTGTTTTCCCTCTCAGGTCCGCGATCGAGCGAATGTCCGGCTGAGCAACCAGCCAGAAACTGATCATCTCGACCGTGAAAAGTACTTTAAAAGGCTGCCGCCCGCGGATCACGGCGTCGATGACTGTGCCACCAGGAACCATATAATCGAAATTTCCGGCAAGGAGTCCTTTCACTGCTATACTACCACCCCTGATCAAAACGAACTCCGGTATCAATCCCTCCTGCCGAAAATATCCAAGATCTTTTTCTAACAAGAACCATAACTGCGACGGGGCAAACGAGGTATAGGCTACCATCACCTTCTTCGGCGCAAGCTCCGCGGGCCAAGTCATCGGCGCCGGGAAGGTCCCCGCGACCAATGTCCAAAACCCGAAGGTTGTTGCAAACGTTACAATCCTTCTCGGACTCATTGTCGCTCACCGTACTTCGAAAGGTGATCGGTGAAGGATTTCATAAGAGCGGAGTGTTGTCGGTTCTTGTGGACGGCGAGATACATGATGCGCTTTAATTTGAGCTCGGGGACATTTAAGATTTTTATCCGTCCTGCCGCAACATCATTGACGACAAGACACTTGGAAAGGAATCCGATGCCTAGCCCGCTTGCGACAGCATTCCTGACCACGTCCCTGCTGCCGATGTCGAGGTTCACTTGTAGCGAAGGCACAAACGAAAGCCCCCTTTCAATAAACTTTTGTTCGACAAGGTCACGGAGAAGGATCCCTTTCTCGGCACTGATCAGACGTTCAGCGGCAAGCAGCTTCAAGGGAACGGCGCGCTTCGTAGTAAATGGATGGTTGGGAGGGCAAATCACTACGACCTCCTCCTCTCGAAGGGCCTTTCCAGCCACAAGACGCGACCGGGGAGCAAAACCCATAATGGCAACATCCAGCTCACCCTCCAACAGCATTTTTTCCAGATCATCGCTCCGCTCAATTTTCAAAGCGACCTCGAAGTCCGGGTGTTCCTCTTTAAATTGCTGGATGGCCGCAGGAAGAAAAGACGCCCCGGCTACGACCGAGCCGCCGATCCGGAGCGTGCCTTTTTTCAGCACGTTAAATTCCTCCATGCTTCGCCTGAACTCATCCTCTTTCCCAAGTATCTGATGCGCGTAACGGAGCGCCTCTTCGCCCGCGCTGGTGACATGAATTTTGATGCCGAGTTTTTCAAAAAGCTTGACTCCCAGCTCGCGGGATAAGGACTGTACTAAGGTCGTAGTGGATGGTTGGGTTATTTGGAGGGCCTTGGCGGCCTTGGTGAAGCTGCCGGTCTTTGCGACCGTGCTGAAAACCTTCAACTGCCAGAGTGTCATAATAGGAGTAATTTTCTATCTTGCGCGAAATCGGAAGTCAATGAAAAACTGGGGCAAGATTAATGTCCGATGACGGCAATGTTGCCGGGAGGTAAAGAAACAGAACCGGGACTCGACGCAAGTTCCTGACGTGGTTTCCGGTATTCACCTGATTGCGCCCGTCCGCGCTCCTGCTAGGCTGAAAGATCAAGAAAAGCGGAGGAAATGTTTTGATGAAATATCGGGTGGCGCTTTCCGGATCTTACGGCGGCATGAATCTCGGCGACGAGGCGATTCTCGAAGTGGTCTTGAGAGAAC
>DASXUF010000040.1 GCA_036504975.1 Candidatus Binatia bacterium
TGGTGATCGCTTATCATCTGCTAACTCGCAAACAAGTTTATTCCGACCTCGGTGTTAACTACTTTGATGAACGTGACCGTCAGGCAGTAACAAAACGCTGCCTCAACCGGCTGCAAAGACTCGGTTACCAAGTCACGTTGGGAGAAATTGCCGATGGCGGCGTGAATTCATTTTCATAAGAGGCACGGAGAACGCGAAGGAGTTTTCTTTCGTTTCGGTCTCTCTCTCGTCCGAAAGCAAGGGAATGGCTTTCTCTGTGATCTCTGTGTCTCTGCGGTGAATAAAAAACGAATCGAGAGATTATTCACTCCCTCTCCGCCCCAGCTTCTCGATCAGAGCGGCGATCTCTTCGAGACGCGCGCGGGCTTCGCCTTCGGCTTTTTTGATCTCTTCGGCGGGCGCGCCTTTGTGGACCGCGTCCTCGTAGTTCGTCATCGCGATGCCGAAGACTTTTAGCAGGCGGCGCGTTTCGTCGGAAGGCATAGACAACTCTGAAAATTAGAGTTTTGGAGTACTGGAGTCCTGGAGTTTTGGAGTTCGGACCCACACCCATTACTCCATTACTCCGCTACTCCATTACTCCATGAGTTTTAGCTCTCTCCGTTTCTCGTCGGGAACCATTCCGTCCTTCGTCCATCCCCTTGCCCGGTAATACCCCTGGATCATCTCGTGCAGCTCGTCCGGCGTTAAGCCTACACCCTGGGCAACGCCGGTGGGAAGAACCTCACTCAACAAACGCTCGGGCAGCCAGTCGTCTTCGGATCGCCAGCCTTCGCGCACGTTGAAGAGCTTCTTCATCGTGTGGATGCGCTCGCCGACGCGCCTCAGCTCCGCGGCGGAAAAATTCCATCCGGTAACCTTTTCGAGAAGCTCCGCCGATTCGCCGTAGAAATCGGTGAAGCACTTGCGGAGAAATTTACAAACGATCAATGAATCCAGCACCGCGGCAAAATCTTCCGAAGCCGCGACCAAGTCGCCGCGTCCCGGATCGGAGCGCAAGCGGTCCACCGCGCCGGAAAAATCGGCTTCATAGGCGCCGGAGCGGTTGTGGCAGGCTCCGCGCGGGCTGACCGCGAGACCCAGAGCCATGGTCTTCAAGCTCCGCGGCTCGTAGCCGGGAAGCTCCAGTCCTTTGACGTGCATCGCCCAATACGAGCTTTCTCCGCCGAGTTGAAGCGCGGCGCGGCGCGAGCCTTCGGCCAACAACTCGCCCGCCCCTTCGCGCCCGGCGATCGCCGAAATCGCGCTGAGAAAACCTTCGGCCTCGCCGAAGCGCAAACGAAGGTCCCCATTCTTTGGTAGGAGTCCGTTCTCGCTGCATTCCATCGCCCAGGCGAGCGTGCCGCCGGTGCTGATGGTATCGAGACCGTACAAATCGCAGAGACGCGCCGCCTGGAGCACCGCCTCGGGATCTTTGATGCCGCAAAGCGGGCCGAGAGCGAACAGCGTCTCGTATTCCAGCCGCTGCTCTTCTCCGTTGATGGATTTGAACAGACGCTCGCAGCGGATCGTGCACGACGCGCAGCCGTGCCGCCGGCTGAAATGATTCTCCGTCAGCGTTTCGCCGCTTAAATTCTCGCTGTCGTCGAAGGTCGATTGCTGAAAATTTCGCGTCGGCAATGTGCCGAGGCTGTTAAACACCGCGAGATTCGCGACCGTGCCGATGCTGCGATATTTTTCCGTGAGCGTGCCCAGACTCGCGCGGCGGAGCCGATCCGCGATCGCTTCCACGCCCGGCGCGTCGGCGACGGAAATCTCCCGGTCGCCGCGGAGCGCGATCGCTTTCAGATTCTTCGAGCCCATCACGGCGCCGACGCCGCCGCGTCCGGCGTGGCGGCCTTCATTGCTGATCGTTGCGAAGCGCACCCGATTCTCCCCTGCTTGGCCGATCGCCGCGACGCGGGTTTCCAGATATTCGGATCGAATCAGCGCTTCGGTCTCGCCCGGACTTTTGCCGCGGAGGTGTTCGGCTTCCCGGATCTCGACGTTGTCGTTGTCGATGAAAATATAAACCATGGACAAGGACCGGCCGGTGATCACGATCGCGTCGAGCCCGACACGCTTCAGTTCAAGCGCGAAGTGGCTCGACGAAAGCGAGTCGGCGATAAAACCCGTCAGCGGCGATTTCGTGACGACGGCAAATTTCGCCGTCGTCGTAAGGTCCGTCCCGACCAAAGGCGCGCTGGTGAAGATCAGGGGATTTTCGGGAGAAAACGGCTCGACGCCCGGCGGCGCGTAGTCGTAGAGGAGACTCGTGCCAAGCCCGATGCCGCCTAGGAACGCGCGCCGGCGCGACTCTTCGAGATCGCGCCGCTGATGTTTCCTGGAACTCAAGTCGATATGAAGCAATCGGCCGTGAAAGCCGTGCATGCTATCCTCCAGCGTCCGCGGCGAGAATGAAGATTTTATCGCCCGGTTTGATCCTGGCGGCAGGATTGCGAACGAAATCCAAACCGTTCAAGTTGCAGGCGTATCCGTTGAACAGCGCGCCGCTCTCGGCGTTGATCACCCGGCCCGCCAGAACCGGAAGCCTTTCTGCCAGCGCCGAAAAGACATCGGAAAGCGTCGCCTCCTGCGGCAGCGACAGAGAAACCTCTTTCGTTTTTGCCAGCAGACGCGGAACGCCGAAAAGCTCGACGGTGCAGGTGAGCGGCGGAGTTTGCCGGCTCTTTTTCCATATCGCCACGGCGGTCTGATATTCTTCCGGGCTGTTCATGTTGAAAAAGCTCAAGCCGTCGGGATCGAAGCGGCGGATTTCCTCTTCTTCGACCTTTCGCGTGCGCACTTTATCGTAGAGAAAAATCGGCCTGAGCTCGCGGCGCTCGAGCTGCTCTTTGAGCAGCGGCGCGACGCTTCTGCGATAAACCGCGCAGAGCGGCTGGAAGCGCTCCTGCCAGTACGGTACGACGACGTCGCAATCTGAAATTTGAGATACGAGATGGGAGATCAGCGACGCGTTGAGGAAGGGAACGTCGCACGAGGTCACGAAGCAGAATTCACCGTGCGCAGCCGAGAGTCCATAATAGATGCCGCCGACGGGACCCTGATAAGCGACTTCGTCGCGAACGATCGTTACGTTGAGTTCATTGGGTTTGTTGGGTTCATTGGGTTTGTTGAGTTTTTGGGGTTGGTTGAGTTCGTTGGCTTGGGAACTCAATAAACTCGATAACTCAAGAAACTGTTGTCCCGGCGCCGCGACGACGACGACTTCGGGAAATAATCGATTCAGAGCGCGCGCGACGTGAACGACGAGCGGCTCGCCGTCGAAAAGAAGCAGGGCCTTGGGACTGCCCATGCGCGAGCTTTTTCCGCCGGTGAGAATGACCGCGGCGGCATTCTTTGCGGATGGACCGTTGTGCACTTCTACGCCCGCTCCCATGATCGCCCGCGGGCCACGTCACTTAATTTCTCTAACATTGGAATGAGAGCTTTCTTGATTCGGATCGGCAACGTCTTCGGACGGCGCTCCCCGATCGAGCCAGGTTCGAAAATCCTTGAGAGAGTGTGCCAAGCGCCATTCTTCGTAAACCGCTCTTGCCATGGCAGCCGCCGGTCCGGTCAGCTCCGGGTCGACGCAGGTCGCCGGATAACTCAGCAGCCAGGCTTCGAACGCCTCCGGCTCGGGGTCGTCTTCGACCGCCCGTTTCAGCAGCTCCCGCTTGACCGTGAGCCCGATCGCGTCGGGCGTTTGATCGCGCTTGCGTCTTTTCCTCCGCCCCTCCGATGCTTCGAGCGCGGCAAGCAAAGCTTTGCAGACTTCCGCGGGGCGCACCGATTCTGCCACGTTTCTTCTCCAGGGGGATAATCTATCACTCGCGGCGGCTTTGTCCACGCGCCGTTACGTCGAGGGAATAGCCCGGTCCTTGCGGGCGCCCATAGCCGCGCTCGATGGCCGCCAGGTCTAGGTCCACGCTCGCGAGATCGTCGAGCATGATCCTGCCGGCAGGGCTCGCCTGGAGGGTCGTGAAAGTTTTTACGTAACCGAGACAGCGCTTGCAGGCTTCGATCGCGCGGCTCGCGCCGGCTTTTTCCGGGATCAGCGAAACGAGCTGGTTGTGGTCGGTCATGCCGCAGTAGGGGCAAGTTAAAGCTCGCGCCTGCCATTCGCCGGCGCAGCGGCCGCAGCGGAGATAGCGGCTCCGCTCGATGCCGCGCACTTCGGCAAAGGCGGGCCAGGCGCCGCACACCGGACAATATCCTTCCATCCAGCTTTTTGCGATCGAACCGCCCCAGCGGCGATTGCAGGCGTGCAGAAAAGGGACGGGAATCAGCGCCGCGACCGCTTGAAACGCCTCCGCGTCGGCGCCGATAGCCGAAGCGATTTCCTTAAGGCGGTCGCCGTCCTGACACAATGAAGCTTCGAACAACGTGATAATATCGAACGAAGCGCGCGCCGCAGGCTGGAGCGTGGCCATCTTCTCGGTGCCGCTCCGGCCGGCGGTGCGAATCAACTCCTCTATCCAGCGGCGGAGTAAATTCCCATCGAGGCCTAGCTTGGCGCCGGACAGAAGCGGAACCTTGCTTTCCTGCGGCTCGGCGCGAGCGGGGACGAGCGAGTCCCAGCGAGCGCCGGCGCTTTCGCCGAGAACCTTCTCGACCACGGTAAGCCAGGGCTCCCACTCAGGACGCTGGCGTCCAAGTTCTTGTAGGGCGGTATCGACCGGCGCCGTCATCGGCGGCTGAGCTGGTCCGCCTGGCGGGCCCCCTCTAAGGACGGATGCTGGCTCTTGATGAGCTTAGGCGTTTTATTGAAGGGATCGGCGCCTTCGTGCATGCGCACGACTTTCCCGCGATTTCCAATGTCCGCGCCGGGGCCGCCGCCGGGCGTTCGGTTTATCTCCGGACTTGCGCAGGCGGCGAGAATGGAAAGAGCGGCTAAAAAAATAATCGGATTGAATCTCACGTCATACTCCTTGGGCCGAGAAGACGATGACCAGGCGAAGAATGAAACCGCCGATCAAGACCAGCGCGGCGGACGCGGTCACGTTGAGATCGCCGAGCCATTGCTTGCGCGAGTAGAGCGCCAACGGGATCAGCATGCCGAAAAGGATGACGCCGATAAAGAGCAAGGCGCCCCAGGCGCTGAGCCATGCGCGAAACACCGGACCGAGGGATATCATGAGGGCGATCAAAACGACGAATTCCAACGCGATGACCCACGCGTCCATGCGGTGCAGCGCGTGCAGGCCCGGCGCCGTCAAACGGGATTTCCTCGCCAGCAAAATCATCAGCGCGGCGGAGATCGAGGCCGCCGAAACGACGAACAGCATGCCGAGGAGCGGGGTGTCGGACCAGATCGGCCGGTTGGTGACGGCAAGCAGGACTCCCGTGTAGCCCGCGACGAAAAACCCCAAAAGACCGCCGATCACGGAAAGTATCGCTCCCAATGGCGACGGCGATCGGAAGCCGCGCGCCGCCGGCCAGCGCAAGCGGCCCGCCTCATGGAGCGCGCTCAGGAATGAAAGCAACGAAAAGATTCCGAAAATGAGGAGCGCCCACGACCCGATTGACATCGGCGACCAGGGCTTGAACATCGGACGAAACGTATGCGACTCGAGCAGCATGTGCCAGAACCGGTCCGGCCGGTTGAGATCGAGAGTGAGAAGGATGCCGCTCAAAATGATGCAGGGAAAAGAAATATAATAGCCGATGCGCGCGAGCGGGCGGTCTTCCGGCCTGCCGAAGAAATCGATCAGGACGGCGAGAAAATAGCAGCCGCCGGCGAGCCCGCCGACGAAAAAGTAAAGGACGATGAACCAGCCCCAGTCCGGCGGAGCGCTGAAGAACGTGCTTGAGGGAACGGTGTTCATGGCCGCTCCTCCCCCGCGTTTGCGCCGCGGTTACGGAAACTGATGACTCCCATGAGGCCGACCACGATCGCCCCCAGGGCGGAGAACCACGAACCCAATTTGAGATTGCGCGAAGGCATCTTGGGATCGGGCGGCAGGCCGTAGACTTCCGGTTTGTCCACCAATAAGTAAAACGAGTTGAGCCCGCCGAGCATTTTGTCGTCCGCGCCGTAGAGATACGCTCTCTTCTCTCCCGTCTGGTGGAGCTGGTCCACTCGTTTCTGCGCCCTTCCCTTCAGCTCTTTGATGGTCCCGAACTGAATCGACTGCGTCGGGCAAGCCTTCGAGCAGGCCGGCTCCAGGCCGCTTTGCAGCCGGTCGTAACAGAGCGTGCACTTCTGCGCGGTGCCGGAGGCGGGGTTGATCTCGATGACGCCGAACGGGCAGGCCGAGATGCAGTCGCGGCAGCCGTTGCAGGTGTCCGATTGAATGACGACCGTGTCGAACTCCGTGCGGATGATCGCGTTCGTCGGGCAGACTTCGAGACACGCGGCGTGAACGCAGTGCTTGCACACGTCGCTCATCAACAGCCAGCGTCCGTCTTTCCGGTCCTCGGTGAACTGTTCGACGAATTTCACGTGGCGCCAATGGATGCCGTCGAGCGCGCGCGTGTTGTCGTAGCTGTCGCCGGAGAGAGTGCCCACGCCGCCGTTGGTGCTGGGGAGCTGGTTCCACTCCTTGCAGGCGACTTCGCATGCTTTGCAACCGATGCACACCGTGGTGTCGGTGTAGAATCCCATGGGTTCAGGTTGAGCAGCCATTTCCCGACCTCCTATGATGAACGCTCACGCACCGCGTTCTTTCTTACTCGCGCCATGCCTGTCCTGAGCTTGTCGAAGGACCTCACGCCTTCTCGACGTTGCACACGAACGCCTTGCCTTCGTGCATCGAGACGTTCGGATCGGCGATGAGGGACGTCAACTCGTTGACGACATCTCCCGTCGATAGACCTTCGTAACCCCAGTGCCACGGCATGCCGACCTGGTGAATCACTTTGCCGTCGATCTTGAACGGCCGCATCCGGCGCGTGACGAGAGCCTTGGCGCGGATCTGCGTGCGCGGGCTGGAAATCTTGCACCAGTCGAGGTTCTTGATGCCTTTCTCCTGCGCCAGCTCGGGGCTGATCTCGACGAAAAGCTCGGGCTGCAGCTCGTTGAGCCACGGCAGCCAGCGGCTCATGCCGCCCGCGAGGTAGTGCTCGGTCAAGCGATAGGTTGTCAGAACATAGGGGAACTTCGGATCGCCCATCTTGGCCAGATCGTTGCCGTCTCCCTTCCAATGCTTATAGACCGGGCTCGTCTGCTGTTTGTAGAGCGAATTGGGGACCGGCGACTCGACCGGCTCATAGTGCGTCGGCAGCGGCCCGTCCACGAGGCCTCCAGGAACGAAAAGCCAACCGAGCCCGTCCGGCCGCATGATAAACGGCGCCGTTCCGGGGAGCGCGTCCATGCCGGCCGCGCCGGGTTTAGGTTTGTCGTTAGGCGGCTTCGTCGCGATGTAGTCCGGAACATCGTAGCCGGCCCATTTCTTCGCCTCCGCATCCCACCAGACCCACTTTTTCTTTTCGCTCCAGGGCTTGCCATCGGGATCGGCCGAGGCGCGGTTGTACATCACCCGCCGGTTCGCCGGCCAGGCCCAACCCCACTGAAGATGGGCACCCGGCTGTCCGGGCGCGTCGGGGATGCGCCTATCGGCGAGCAGCTTACCCGGTCCGGGATAGACGCCCGAGTAGATCCACGATGCGCACGTAGTCGAGCCGTCGTCTTTGAGCTCGCCGAAACCGACGCAGTGGCGCGCGGGATCTTCGGTGAAAAAGCCGTTGATCTCTTTCAGTATCTTCAGCGCCGAAGGCTCGCCCTTCTTGCGCTCGGCTTCGTTCTCGTGCTCATAGTCCCAGACGACGTTTTTCCATCCCTCGTCGCGCGGCGCCGTCGAATTGGCGTAAAGCTTCTTAAGCCGTTTGCCGAGATCGTAGCTGAACAAGGTGTCGGACCGGCAATCGCCGGGGGCCTCGGCGGCTTTGTGATGAAACTGCAACATCCGCTGCGTGTTCGTGAAGGTGCCTTCGAGCTCGGCGACCTGCGTCGCCGGCAAGTAGAACACTTCAGTCTTGATGTCGGCCGTCTTCACCTCGCCGTTTTTGACTTCCGGCGCATTCTTCCAGTAATTTGCCGTCTCGGTGATCCAGTTGTCCTTAACGACCAGCCACTCGAGCTTCCTGAGACCCGCCCGCTCCAGCTTGGCGTTAAGGGAGGTGGCCGGGTTCTGCCCGATGCAGATCATCCCCTTAACCTTGCCGGCGTTCATTGCCGCGAACATGGCCATGTGCGAATGGTCGCCGAGAATCTTCGGATGCCAGTCGTAGCCGAACTGGTTCTCCTTGGTCGCGGCGTCGCCGTACATGGACTTGAGATAGGAGACCATGAATTTCGGCATGTTCGCCCAATACCCCGTCGGTATTAACTCGGTCGCGATGTAATCTTGCAGCGTTTCGTGCTTCCTCAGCGCCGACGGTGCGTTCAGATAGCCCTGGATCGAGTGATAGAGGGTGGGGATATCCGTGGAGCCTTGAATGGACGCGTGGCCGCGGAGCGCCATGACGCCCGCGCCCGGCCGGCCGATGTTGCCGAGCAAAAGCTGCAGCAGCGCGCAGGCGCCGATGATCTGGACGCCGTAGGTGTGCTGCGTCCAGGCGACGGCGTAGGCGAATGAAGTCGTCCGCTCCGCGCCTGAATTGGCCAGGATAGTCTCGGCGATCTTGAGGAACTGCTCCTTCGGGCAGCCGGTGGCTTTCTCGACCATCTCCGGCGTGTAGCGGGCGAAATGCCGCTTGACGATTTGAAACACACAGCGCGGATTCTGGAGCGTCTCATCCTTCAGCACCGGCGGACGTACCAACGATCCTACGAGCGGGGCGAATCCTTCCCCCGGTTTGAGTTCAGGCTTTGCAGCCGGCGCCGCCGCAGCCTTCTCCCGGGCGTATTGCCAGGTCGCTCCGTCGTACTGATTGATAAAACCGTTGAACGGCCATTCGGGTACGCCGCCCTTGGCCGGCGCGAGGCCGGAAAAAACTCCGTTTAAATCCTCGGTATCCTTGAAGTCATCGTTGATGATCGTGGCGGCGTTCGTGTAGTTCGCGACGAATTTCTTGAAGAACGGGTCCTTGTTCCACTTCTCGCTGTCGAGAACGTATTTGATGACGCCGCCCAGAAAGGCGATGTCGGAGCCCGCGCGCACCGGCGCGTAGATATCGGCGACGGCGCTCGTGCGGGTAAACCGCGGGTCGACGTGGATGATCTTGGCGCCGTGCTCGACCTTGGCCTTCATCGGCCAGCGGAAGGCGACGGGGTGGTTCTCCGCCATGTTGGAGCCCATGACGACGATGCAGTCGGAGTCGTACATGCTGCGGGGGTAGAGGGTGGCCGCGCCGCGGCCGAATCGTGTCCCCAGACCGGGGACGCTAGAGCTGTGTCATATCCGCGCCTGGTTCTCTATCGCCACGATGCCGAGGCCGCGCATGAGCTTTTGATGCACGTGGTTGAACTCGACCTCGAGCGTGGCGCCGCCGAGGGCGAAGATGGCGGGCGTCATGTTGACGATTTTGCCGTCGGGGAGTTTTTCAATGAAGGTCTCGTCGCGCGTTTTCTTCACCAGCTCCGTGATCCGGTTCATCGCGCGCTCGAGGTCCCAGACCTCCCAGTCGGCCGTTCCCGGTGCGCGGTGTAGAACCTGAGTGGGACGGTTGGGATTGACGTGAAGCTGGAAGATCGCGGCTCCTTTGGGGCAGAGCGTTCCCTCGTTGTGCGGACTCCGCGGGTCGCCCTCGATGTTGACGATCTGCCCATTCACCGTGTGAATGAGCGTGCCGCATCCGACGGAGCAGTAGGGGCAAACGCTGGGGGTCACCTTTGCGTCTTTGATCCTGAGCTCCTGCGCCCGGGCCACGGTCGGGCCCAGGTTCACTCCCGATCCGACCAGACCTCCCAGCGCCGTGCCGCCGGCTGTGGCGACGGACAGCCGGAGAAAATCGCGTCTCGAAACGTCCATAAAACCTCCTCTGGATCAGCGACGTTAGCGAACGGAAAAGACATCAAGCCACTAGCTCGCCACTATACCAGTCGCTTATCTCTGTCAAGTAAAATTTCAGCCTCTCGTCCGGCCTCTCGATAAGCTAATTTTATAGGCACGGATTGGGAGATAAAACTGGGTACCGTGCGGCGGGCCAAGAAACAAGCATGCCCATCGTTACGCCCGGCAATGGCGGGCTATGGCGCGAGCCCCGGGGCGACTGAGGAGTACTCTTGTCTTGTATTCCGCAGGGAGCGCGGAGGTCGATGAAACGTAGTCAGGTGAGGTTTATTGGCCCGCCGCTAATTAGCCCGACTCAACCGCCAGATCGCGGCCTTCAGACTTGCCCGCATTCGTTCGAGCGAGCGGGCCAACTCGCCGACCTCGTCTTTGGACTCCGAGAAGATCGGCGTCTCCAAATCGCCGGTGCTGATTTTGCCGGCAGCGTCGGTGAGCTGGCGAATAGGATGGATGATGCCGTGCGCCAGGAGAAAGACGAGGATCAAGCTGGCAATCACCGCGGCGGCGACCAGCGCCACTACCGGAAGCACCGTCCCCCTCACCTCTTCATCCACCGCCGCGCTCCAAAAACCCAGATGGACGGAGCCCCATTGGCCGTTTAGGATCGGCGCGCGCGCTTCATAAACGTTTTCCCCGTCATACCTCTGCTGGAGAAATTGGAATTCTCCGCGCTCCCCGGGCGAGACCGGCTGCTGAAGATAAAGCGGAAATGATTTCAAGCTATGGGCCCGCACGCCGCCGGTGCGATTCTCCACGAATACATACGCCACTCCGTCGAGACGGCCGTACCGGGCAACCAGCGCGCGCAGCTCGGGCAACTCTCTTTCCGCGGTCAATCCCGCGGCCGCATCGCTCAGATCGCCCGCGATCGCCGCGATCCTGCGATCGATTTGCGTGCGCGCCGCGTGGCTCATGGACTGATAGACCAGCGCCACGACGAACAATCCTAGAACGACGATCAAGGCGCCATAGGTGTAGGCGATCCGCCACTTCAAACTTTCATGCCAGCGCGAAACGACTGAGAGAAGCAGTTTCCCGTTCCTCGGCGCAATCGGCGTCTCCGTCATGATGTCCTCGCTAGAGAGTAAAGCTGTTGTTGTTAGGCGGCGCCTTGAGAGTGCGAATCTCGTCGCTCATTCTCTGCTGAAAGCGGACCTTGAGTCTCTTGTCCGGAATGACCTGGCTCACGGACTCGACCAGCTCGACGATCCGGCTCTTGGGAAAAGCTTCCGCAGTCGCCCCGAGCGCGGCGATCTGGTCGCGCACGACGACCGAAGCGATCGGCCCCGACACTTCGGCCAAGCCGTGGACCATGCGGTCGAAAAATCCCTGGGGAACCGGATCCGCGACCGGTTTGTGCGCCGCCACGTCCGGCGCTGCCGCCGGCCGCGCCGCGCCGGGCGCGAGCTCGACGAGCCCTTCGCCATGAAGAGCGCAGATGATCTTGGCCGCGTCGAAATACGGCAGGCGAACCGTCTCCGCGATCGACTTCACGCTGCGCGCGCCGTTGACCCGGCTTAGAACTCTCCACTGCTCCGGCGACAGAGTGACCGGCGCGGAGCGACGATCTCCCTCGGCTATGCGAAATACCGAGTTCTCATTCGGAACCACTCCCTGGATCCGCTCCATTTCCTGCGACACCGTCGTCAGCTCCGACAGGAGGTCCGCGGTCGATCGGCCGACTGTTTTTCGTGGAACGGGGGCATCCTTGACCAGAACGAAATTGCCCTCCGTCCAGCTCAGCGGATAAAAAAAGGCCTTTTCTCCCTCACCCAAAGGAGATGCGGCATGGATGGCCTCTCCTTTGTCGAAATAAATCTCCACCGTTTCCCTGCCTCGAGAAAGCTTTAAGAGGCCGGTCTTCTTAGCCAGGATACATAGTTGAAGAACGTCGCTCTGGCTGATTTGTGAGAAGGCGCCTTGCATGGTCTCCTCCTGTTATGCCGTGACTCGCGCTGAGGCCCGGTGATTACAAATCCATTTCCTTCGCCACCGATTGGAAGACGAACGCGAAAAGGAAAGCCACGATAATTCCCAAAACCACGATCCAAACCATCACAACAACCACATGGCGACGTAAAAGATAGCGACGTACAAAACTGTCGCCGCTAAAGCCCAGGCCAGCGTGTCGACAGCGACCGGCAGCCAGGTTTTGCCGCGCACGGCGAAGCTCCACGGCCCGCCCTTGGCAAGAATGTTTCTCAACACACCTTCCCCCCTCTTAAAGGTGTAAAATGTAGGGCGCGAAACAACAATGAGGGGAATACCTGATTCCTGAGTGGAAAATCACTGAAAAGACGGCGGGCTGATGGTAGATGGTAGATGGAATTTTTTCAGTATCAATCAGAATGGAGGGCGACGCGATTCCCTTCGCTGTCCATCACAATCGCCCGGTGCCCGTAAGGCCCGATCTGATGTTTCGGTTGAACGATTTTGCCGCCATTCTTCTCGACGGCGGCGATCGCCTCATCCAACCGGCCGTTGGCGTTTAGATAAAGCAGCGGGCCCTTGGTTGAAGGCTCGTCGGTTTCGCTCTTAAAAAGACAACCTCCGACCTCTCCTTCCTGATGAGGAAGAACGCCGATCGACATGCCGGGCACTTCTTCCTTCTTCACCGGCGCGGCGAGGACGGCCGAATAAAACTTGATCGCGCGGTCGAGATCTTTCACTGGGATATCGACCCAGACGACTTGATTGGCCATGATTACGCCTCCCCATTCAACGATTCAGCGCTAGGCGGCGCACTTCGACAAGCTCAGTGCAAACGGATTTAGGGAAACCGCCGTTCGTGGTGAGCCTGTCGAACCAGGACGGCGCTGGAGATCCAGTGCCAGAACGAACTTCGCTATCTCGTCACGGCGCCTTCGGATGCGGAAGAGACCAGTTTCGCGTACTTCGCCATGAC
>DASXUF010000041.1 GCA_036504975.1 Candidatus Binatia bacterium
TTCAAAACTCAAAATTAAAGCTTATTGATGCTGATGCGTCTGCACCAGCTCCACTAATTGTCTAAGACCGCCTGCTACGTCCGTTCCCAGATTCACCCGCAGCACCCGCCGCCTTCTTTGTTTCAGCGCGGTAAAATCGCCCGCCGCCTGCGCCCGGATTAAAGCGCCGAAGGTATAATCCGTCTCCGGCACAGGGAGATCTTCAGCCGGCTCGTCCACGATTTGCAGGATGAGCGCCGAGTTCGGTCCGCCTTTGTGCAATTGGCCGGTCGAGTGGAGAAAGCGCGGGCCGTATCCCAACGTCGCCGCCAGGTGAAACCGGTCGCGGAGGGAAACACAGATTTCCCTGAGGGCGGCCGTGTGCTCCGCGGTCGGATTGAGATACGCCTGAAGCACCAAGTAGTCGCGCTCTTTCTTTTTCGCCAGCCACGAAGAGACGGCTTGCCGCAGCGCAGTTTGATCGGAGGCCGTCGCTTCATTTTTCAGCGCCGTTTTCTCCACGCCGGTTTTTTTGCTCATGAATTGTTTGGCCAGGTCTTTGGCGAGCTGGACATCCGGCTGATTGAACGGGTGGATGCCCAGGGCCGCTCCGGCGGCCGCCACGGCGACTTCCCAGCGGAAAAATTCCTGGCCGAGCTCGATTTTTTCGTCCAGCTCGATTTTGACGGTCGGATGGCCGGCCGATTCGAGCGCGGCAACTTTCCGGTCCAGCTCCGCGTTGTCGTCGCGTTCCAGCCTGAAGTAAACGAACAATCGGTCGGCGCCGTATTTTTCCGCCGCGGCCAGCGGCTCATCGACGACGGGGATGATTCCCTTCCTGTCTTTTCCCGTGCTCTCGGCGATCAACTGTTCGGCCCAGGACGGGAAAGCGGCCAGAGAAGGCGAAGCGAGAAACGTGACCTTGTCCTTCTTCGCCAAGGTCAGCTCTCCCAACACGGCGCCGAGGACGAGCGCGGGGCTCTCGGACTCCTGCACGTTCGCCGACGATGCCCGGCTCATGATGCGCGCGCGCTCCAGAAGCGCCCCGATATCGACGCCGATCAGCGCCGCCGGAACCAGGCCGAAGACCGTCAACGCCGAATAGCGCCCGCCGATGTCCTCCGGTGCTTTGAACACCGTCCGGAATTTTCTCTTTTGCGCCAGTTTCTCGAGCGACGTTCCCGGATCGGTGATGGCGACGAAGTGAGCGCCGGGCGCGCTCTCCGATCCGCTTAGTTTCTGCCAGAAGTAATAGAAAAAAGAATTCGTCTCGGTCGTCGTCCCCGACTTGCTGGAAACCAGAAAAAGCGTGCGGCCGAGGTCAACTTTATTTTCCACGGCTTGGACAGCCGCCGGATGCGTGCTGTCCAAGACCAGAAGCTCCGGACGGCCCCCGCCGTTGCCGAACGTGCGTTGGAAGACTTCGGGCGCCAGGCTCGAGCCGCCCATTCCCAGCAGGACGACGTGGCGAATCCCATCCGACTTTACTTTGTCGGCGAAGGCGCGCAGCTCGCCGACGTGATTTTGCATGGACTCCGGCAGCGTGAGCCAGCCCAGACGATCGCTAAGCTCCGGGACCGCCTCGGCCGACCAGAGCGTCGGATCTTTTTGCCAAAGCCGCGGGAGAAAATGGGCGACTTCCCAGGTTTTCAGCCGCTTGGCGACGCGCGCCTGTTGTTTTCCCAGCCGCAGCTCCTGGCGGTTCAGCGCAGCGCCTTGCGATGCACTGAATGGTGACCCCTCGACAGGCTCGGGACTAAAGGCTGTCGAAGGGGCCTGTCCTGAGCCATGAGGCTCTCGAATGGTCGAAGGGGCCTGCCCTGAGCCATGAGGCTCTCGAATGGTCGAAGGGGCCAGCGCCGCGCGCTTTTTTCCCAGCGCGGCCATCAAATCGTCGAACGATTTGGCGAAAGCCGCGACGCCGTCGTCCTGCAGCTTCTTCCCCACTTCCTCCAGATCGATGCCCAACTGTTTGAGCTCCGATATAGCGGACATGGCCTCGGCCAGATTTTCTTTGACCGTCGCGCCCGGAACTTTGCCGTGATCTCTAAAGGCGTCGATCGTAGCGGGCGGCAAAGTGTTGACCGTGTCGGCGCCGATGAGATTCTCCACGTAAAGGACATCGGAGTAATTCGGGTTCTTCGTTCCCGTGCTCGCCCACAGCGGACGCTGCACGCGCGCGCCCCGGCTCTTCAGCGCCGCGAACCCTTCGCCGTGAAAAATTTCCTCGAAGCGCCGGTAAACCGCTTTGGAATTGGCGATGGCGATCTTGCCGCGGAGCGCCAGGGCCTCGGGCGTGCCGATTTTTTCCAGCGCGCCGTCCACCATCGTGTCGACGCGGCTGACAAAGAACGACGCGACCGATGCAACCTTGGCCGGCTCGGCGGCGCGCTCCAACCCGCGGATATACGCGCGGGCGACCGCCTCGTAGTGGCTCATCGAGAACATCAGCGTGATGTTGACGTTGACGCCGCCGGCCGTGAGCGCCTCGATGGCGGGAATCCCGGCCGGCGTCGCCGGCACCTTGATCATCACATTCGGGCGGTCGACTTCGGCCTTGAGCCGCTTGGCCTCGGCGATCGTGCCCTCGGTGTCGTGGGCGAGATGCGGCGAGACCTCGAGGCTGACGAAGCCGTCGGCGCCACCGGTCTCGTCGTAGACCGTCCTGAGGACGTCCGCCGCCGCGCGGATATCCTCCAGCGCGAGCCTTTCGAAAATCTTTCCGGTTTCGGTTTGGGGATTTTCGCCCACAGCGGCGCGGATCGTCTCGTCGTAGTCCGTGCCCCCGGCGATCGCCTTCTCGAAGATCGTCGGATTGCTCGTGACGCCGCTGAGCCCGTCTTCTTCGATGAGCCGTTTGAGCCCGCCGGTATTGATCAACTTGCGGTGAATATAATCGAGCCAGATCGATTGGCCGTGCTTGTTGAGCTCTTTCAATGGATTCATCCTGCTTTCTCTCTTCCAAGTTCTCGGAGAGATTCTTCGCTGCGCTCAGAATGACACAAGAGAGGTGTCATCCTGATGAACGAAGTGAAGGATCTCGATTTAACTTTTTCCTTTTTCCTTTCAACTTTTGACTTGCTTCTCAAGTCTTGCCACTTTTTCCAGCCGCCGGCGGTGGCGCTCTTCTCTGGAGAAGCTCGCCCCCAGGTAAACGCGCGTCAGCTCGAGCGCGAGCGCCGGTCCGATGACGCGCGCGCCCAGGACCAGCACGTTCATGTCGTCGTGCTCCACGCCCTGGCGCGCGGAGTAGGTGTCGTGGCAGAGACCGGCGCGGATGCCGGGAATCTTGTTGGCGGCGATGCTGGCGCCGACGCCGCTGCCGCAGACGAGCACACCACGCTCCGCTCGCCCTTCGGTAACCGCTCTCCCCACCGCTTCGGCGTAATCGGGATAGTCCACGGGATCTTCGTTGTTCGTGCCCAGATCCAGGACTTCGTGCGTCAGGCTCTCCACGTAGTTCACGAGATCCTGCTTCAGAGAAAATCCGGCGTGGTCCGCGCCCACCGCGACGCGCATGTTTTACTCCCCTCCGACGTTTCGCAAACGTTTGTAGGGGCGACTCCCCGTGGTCGCCCGAAACGGAGCAGGCACGGGGGCCTGCCCCTACGTCCGCTTCAGCAGCGCTACAGCCCGCTCAACGACGTTCTCGATCGTGAAGCCGAGCTTCTCCAACACGACGTTTCCCGGCGCGGAGGCGCCGAAGCGCTCCACGCCGACGACGTCGCCGACGACGCCGACGTAGCGGAGCCAGCCTTGCGGCAGCGCCGCTTCGACGGCGAGCCGGGCGCGGATCGAGCGCGGCAAAACCGACTCGCGATACTCTTTCGGCTGGGCGTCGAACAATTCCCAGCTCGGCATCGATACGACGCGCGCGTCGATCTTTCGCTCCGAAAGCTTTTGCCGCGCGGACACGATCAAATTCAGCTCCGATCCGGTGGCGATCAAAACAATGTCCGGCTTGCCGTTCGGCGGGTCGGCCAAAACGTAAGCGCCTTTTCTGAGGCCGTCCGCCGCGGCGAGCCCGCTCCGGTCGAGCGTCGGCACGTTTTGCCGCGACAAGATGAGCGCCACCGGACGGTCGCGCGTTTCGACCGCGACGCGCCACGCGACCGCGGTCTCGTTGGCGTCGCCCGGACGGATGACGACGAGACGCGGTATCGCGCGCAGCGCCGCCAGATGCTCGACCGGCTGGTGCGTCGGACCGTCTTCGCCGACGCCGATGCTGTCGTGCGTGAAAACGTAGATCACGCCCAGCTCCATCAGCGCCGCGAGCCGGATCGACGGCCGCATGTAATCCGCGAATATCAGGAACGTCGAGCCCAGCGGGATGATCCCGCCGTGCGCCGCCATGCCGTTCAGGGCAGCGCCCATCGCGTGCTCGCGCACGCCGAAGTGAATATTACGCCCGGCGTAGCTGAAGCCGCCGCCGGCCGCGCCCTGGCTCTTGGTGAAATCTTTCTGCGGGCTTTGGAAGTCTCCCATCTTCTGAAACACGGTGTGCGTCGATGGATTCAAATCCGCCGAGCCACCGATCAACGCCGGCAGCTTGGGCGCAATGGCGTTGAGAACTCTCCCCCCTGCGACGCGCGTGGCGATGCCTTTCGGATCGGCGGCAAAATCGGGGATGCCCGCATCCCAGCCTGCGGGCAGTTCGCCACGCAGCGCTTGCTCGATCTCCCGCGCCAAATCCGGGAACTGGCGCGCGTAGGCGGCGAATTTTTCTTTCCATTCCGCTTCGGCCTTTTGTCCCTTGCCGACCGCCTCGCGAAAACGCGCCAGCGCCTCCTCAGGAACGAAAAACGGCGGCTCGGCCGGCCAGCCGAGCTTCTTCTTCGTCGCCGCCGCTTCGTCTTTTCCCAACGGCGCGCCGTGCGCCTCGAAGCTGTCCTGCTTTCGCGGCGAGCCGAAGCCGATGTGCGTGCGCAAAAGAATCAGCGACGGCCGCGCCTTCTCCGCGCGCGCGGCGCCGAGCGCGCGCTCGATCGCGGCGAGGTCGTTGCCGTCCTCCACCGTAATCGTATGCCAGCCGTAGGCGTCGAATCTTTTCGCCACGTCTTCGCTAAAAGTCAGGTCGGCGGAGGCGGCGAGGGTGACGCGGTTGTCGTCGTAAAGATAGATCAGCTTGCCGAGCTTCAGATGGCCGGCGAGGCTGGCGGCCTCGGCGGCGACGCCTTCCATCAAGTCGCCGTCGCTCACGATCGCGCAAGTGAAGTGATCGACGATCTCGAAGCCCGGACGATTGTAGCGCGCGGCGTGGTACGCCTCCGCGATCGCCATGCCGACGCCGTTGCCGAAGCCCTGGCCGAGCGGCCCGGTCGTAACTTCGACTCCGGGCGTCAGGCCGCGCTCCGGATGGCCCGGCGTCCGGCTCTCCCACTGGCGGAAGTTTTTGATCTCTTCGAGCGGCAGATCGTAGCCGGTGAGATGAAGCATGCTGTAGATCAGCATCGAGCCGTGGCCGGCGGAGAGCACGAAGCGGTCGCGGTCCGGCCACGCAGGATTCTTGGGATTATGCTTCAAGAAGCGCGTCCATAATATATACGCCGCCGGCGCGAGGCCCATCGGCGCACCCGGATGCCCCGAGTTCGCCTTCTCGACGGCGTCCACCGAAAGCATGCGGATCGTGTTGATGCACAACTCGTCTAGTCGGCCTGGCTCACTCACTTCCCATCCTCCCATTCATCCACGCAGGATTTCGCAGGAGCGAAGATTGACGGCTGGAGTCGAGGCATGGCTCATCGTCGTTAAGTCTTGGCCCGACGAATAACGATGTCTCTTCAAAAAACATATCAAAAGAGAGCCGAGAAGCAAGGAGTAAAAATTGGCCTTGACAAGCGCAGAGGTGAAGGTTCATAGAAGGATTGTCGAAGCCTACTTAGATGGAACTCCGAAACCATCCTTTGATGTCCTATCGCGGCATCCCCAACTGGCCGCCGTCCTGGACCTGGAGGGCCGGGCCGACGATAAGGCGCATGCGCGGAGAAGTGGGCACCTTAAAGGAAGTGGCGCGCAGCACGATCAGGCCAATGGACCGAATCTTTCTTATTATGAAACTTGACGAGAACGAATACCTCGGCGCTCTTTTATTCGAAGACGCTTCATTCTGCCGGCAGGTCTATACCCTCTTACTGTCGTACTGCGGCCGCCCGATCAGCGAGATCGGCGACCTTGAGATGAGCCATCTTCTTTAGTTCTGCTCCTTGCCGAGAAAAATTCTTCTGCTATACATTGTGACCACTAGGATGAGTACCCCGAACGGCCCCCGCAGGAACCCCATTGAAGCCATCGTCTGGCTTCTGCGCTGCTACCGGTGCCGCGCCGAGTTCGAAGTGAAGCGCCCGCCGACGGCGGAGGTCATCGCCGCGGCCCTCGAAAGCGAGTGCCCGCATTGCTCCGCCACGCCGCCGATCCATGGTCTTGCGGATAAACCCAAAGAGCTGAAGCCGCACGACATCGTGGGATTGAAAGAAACCTAGCATCCGCGCCGCGAAGTGTTGGAGTTTGGGTCAAAACCCACGGCTTCGTCGCTTCCATTACGCCGTCCCCCCAACTGTATTTTCCACCCTTGACCTGCATGACGGGCAAGAAGTATGGTCTATCTTTCTCTCGCGCAAACCGGTAAGACTAAGCAGGTCGACGCAAGGCAAAAAATGGGAGAAGAAGATCTTTCCGAAAGGAAGAGAAACGGCTCCCCCACCGCGGAGTTCTTCACTAAAGGCGCCTTTGATATCGTGGCTCTAGCCGCTTCGGCCGGGGGCCTCAATGCCCTGAGCCAGGTTCTGGCCGCGCTGCCGGCGGATTTTCCCGCAGCCCTTGTCGTCGTCCAACATCTCGATCCGCGCCATCGCAGCCTCATGGCCGACATTTTGAGCCGCCGCACCGCGCTCAGAGTCAAGCAGGCCGAAGAAGGAGACCGCCTGGCGCCCGCCACGGCTTATATCGCGCCGCCGAACAAACACCTCCTGGTCAATGCCGACAGCACGCTGTCTCTCACGCAAACGGAATTGGTCCATTTCGTCCGGCCGTCCGCCGACTTGTTATTCGAATCGGTGGCGGCAAGTTACAAAGACCGCTCTATCGCCGTCGTCCTCTCCGGCACGGGCAGCGACGGCACGATGGGAGTGAAGGCGATCAAGAAGATGGGCGGAACGGTGATCGTCCAGGACGAAAAGACGGCGGAGTTTGTCGGCATGCCGACCGCCGCCGTGCAGACCGGCAGCGTCGATTTCGTCCTGCCGCTGGAGGAGATCCCGTCCGCGCTGGTGACGCTGATATCGGCGAAGGAATTAACCCATGCCTGAGCCTCAGGACAAAGACTTCGAATCGCTGCTGTTCTATATCCAGCAGAACCGGGGATTCGATTTTACCGGATATAAGCGCCCCAGCCTGATGCGCCGCGTCGCCCAGCGGATGCAAATCGTGAAAATAGAAAAATATGCGGACTACCTGGATTATCTCGAAGTGCACCCGGACGAATTTTCGCAGCTCTTCAACACGATTCTGATCAACGTGACCGCTTTTTTTCGCGATCCGCCCGCCTGGGATTCCCTGGCGCAGAATGTCATCCCGGAGATCCTCAAGGACAAGAAATCGGACGATCCGATTCGCGTCTGGAGCGCGGGCTCGGCCTCGGGGGAAGAGGCCTACACGATCGCGATGGTCATGGCGCAGGCGATGGGCATCGAAGCCTTCCGCCAGCGCGTCAAAGTCTATGCGACGGACGTGGACGAGGAGGCGCTCAACGTCGCGCGCCAGGGGGCTTACGGCGCGAAAGAGCTGGAGCCGGTAAACGAAATGCTCAGAAAAAAATATTTCGAGCCGGTGAACAACCGCTTTTGCCTTCGCGCCGACATGCGCCGCTCGATCATCTTCGGCCGCCACGATCTGGTCCAGGACGCGCCCATTTCCCACCTGGACCTGCTGGTGTGCCGCAACACGCTTATGTATCTCAATTCCGAGACCCAGTCGCGCATTCTGTCGCGCTTCCATTTCGCCTTGAACGGAAACGGCCGGGGATATCTCTTTTTGGGCCGCGCCGAGCTCCTGCTCACCCACACCAATCTCTTTACCCCGCTCGATCTCAAGTGCCGCATATTCGTCAAGACGCCTCAGGTCGACATGCGCGATCGTATCGTTGCCGTGGGGCAGCTCGGCGGCAACCACGAGCCGGCCGACATCGTCGGGGCCGATCGCCTGTCCCTGTTGGCGCTGAACGAGTCGCCGCTGGCCAAGATCATCGTGGACGCGAACGGTATGCTGGCGATGGCCAATCAGAAAATGCGCGCCATGTTCAGCTTGAATCCCAAGGACGTCGGCCGGCCGCTCCAGGATCTCGAAGTCTGCTATCGGCCGGTCGAGCTGCGCTCGCTCATCGAGCAGGCCTACGTCGAGCGCCGCGCGGTCATGCTGACGAGCGTCGAGCGGCGCTTTCCCAACGGCGAGGTGCAATACCTCGACATCCAGGTCTCGCCGTTCTACGAGGAGGGCATCAAGCCGCTGGGCGCCGGCGTCACCTTCATGGACGTGACCCGTTACTACAAGCTCCAGGAAGAGCTGCAGCATTCCAAGGAAGAGATCCAGACCGCCAACGAGGAGCTGCAATCGGCGAATGAAGAGCTGGAGACGACCAACGAAGAATTGCAGTCGGCGAACGAGGAGCTGGAAACGACCAACGAGGAGCTGCAGTCCACCAACGAAGAACTGGAGACGATGAACGAAGAGTT
Organism: Candidatus Binatia bacterium; assembly: GCA_036504975.1. NCBI lineage: Bacteria > Candidatus Binatota > Binatia (SeqCode) > Binatia bacterium. The sequence goes on from DASXUF010000041.1 coordinate 8,706, forward strand.
GCAGTCCACCAACCAAGAGCTCCAGACCCTCAACGACGAGCTGGGCCAGCGCACGGAAGAGCTGAACAACGCGAACGCCTTTTGGCGGTCCGTTCTGGCGAGCCTCAGCGCCGGCGCGGTCGTGGTGAATCAAGACTTGAATATTCTCGTATGGAATCATCGGGCCGAGGACCTCTGGGGCTTAAGAACCGACGAAGTGACCGGGCAGTCGCTGCTGAATCTGGAGATCGGGCTCCCGATCGATAAGTTGCGGGGGGCCATCCGCCCGTGCTTGAACGGCGACGCCGATCACAACGAGACGGTTCTGGACGCGATCAACCGGCGCGGCAAGTCGATCAGATGCCGCGTCACCTGCACTCCTCTGATGAGCGCCGGCAAGCAGCGGCAGGGGGTTATCATACTGATGGAACAGGAAGAAATGAGGTAAAGGCGATGGCGGGCCATGACATTGTAGTCATCGGCGGCCACGGCCTCAGCGCCGAGGGCTTGCTGGCGGCGCAAGCGGAGCGACAAAATCGGCGGGTCTCTGGATACGGAATAACGATTAGTTTAACGATCCAGAAAACGCGAAAGGGCACGTAATCTTTTCGGCTGAACATTAATGTCAACGCGGAGCAGAGAAGCCCAGTTGCTGGAGCAGATCCGGGCGGCGCGCGACCGGTTCGATAATTTGTACCAGCGATCCGGAATCAAGCCTGCCGATGAAACGCTCCTGAACGAATCGCTGCAAGAGCTATCCAACGCGCACGAGGAACTTCGCGTGGCGATGGAAGAGCTCCGGTGGCAAAACGATCAGTTGATCGCCACGCGCGCCTTATCGGAAGAGCAGCGCCGCCACTACCGCGAGCTGTTCGAGTTCGCGCCGGACGGCTACCTCGTCACCGACACCGCCGGCACCATCCAGGAAGCTAGTCAAAAGGCAGCCGAGCTTCTCGGCGTGCGCCAGCATTTCCTCATGGGCAAGCCGATGGTGATCTTTATTCCCGAAACGGAGCACCAGGCTTTCCACGAACTGCTGACTCGACTGGAAAAGGGCGCGGAAATACCACGCTGGGAGATGCAGATGCAGCCGCGCGACGGATCGGCCTTCCCCGCCGCCGTGAGCGTTTCCGTAATTCGCCAGAGCCAAGCGAGCGGCTGGCGCCCGATCGGGCTCCGCTGGCTGGTGCGCGACATTTCCGAGCAAAAGAAAGTCGACGAGCAGATTCAAAGCCAGCTTAGGCGTATCACGACGATACGCGATATCAACCTGGCCGTAACGTCGACCTTGGATCTGCGCACCGTCTTGGACCTTTTGCTGGAGAAGCTCGACCGTTATTTTCCGTATCCGACTGCGACTACGATCCGGCTGTTCGATACGGATACCGGCCAACTGGATCCTTTGTACTGTCGCAATCTCGACGCGACGGAATGGAAGGAAAATGGACCGCGTCCGCTCCCTCCCCGGCTTGAAGAACCCATGAGAACCAAGAAGGCCTTCGTCGTTCACAACGTCCAGACCGATCCGCTCTCCCGCCGGCCCGACTTTTACCGCAAGAACGGGTTGGTCTCCTATCTGGCCATTCCGCTGATTCTTACAGGAGAGATCATAGGATTCCTGTCCCTGTATACCAAGGAAGAACACCAATTCAGCGAGGAGGAGATCGAGTTTCTTTCTTCCGTTGCGGTTCAAGCCACGATGGCCATTCACAATTCCCGGCTGTACGAGCAGGTCAAAGTCCAGGCGGCCGAGTTGCAAAAGGCCCATGACAAACTGGAAGAGCGGGTGCGCGATCGAACATTTGAACTCGCATCAACCAACGAGATGCTCACGGCCGAAATCAACGAGCGCAGGCGGGTGGAAGAAAAACTGCGCGAGAGCGAGCGCCGTTTGAGCGAGCTGGCCAAGCAATTGGAGCAGCAGCTCATCGCCTCGGACCGGCTGGTCTCGGTCGGCGAACTGGCGGCCTCGGTCGCGCATGAGTTCAATAATCCTTTGCAGATCATTTTGGGCTACGCCCAGGAGCTGCTCGAAGAAGCGAAGCCGTCCGAGCCGAACCACGAGCCGTTGAAAATCATCGAGACCGAAACCCGGCGCTGCCGGGAGATCATCCGCAACCTGCTGGATTTCGCCCGGCCGGTGGACGCCGAGCGGGTCCTTGCCCCGGTCGAGTCGATCGTTCAGAGCGGCCTCCGATTGGTTTACCATTATCTGCAGATGTGCAAAGTGAAGCTGGAGATCGACATCAAGCCTAACCTGCCGCCGATCTACGCCGACTCGCAACAGCTCCAGCAGGTACTGATGAATCTGGCTTTCAACGCCGCTGAGGCCATGCCCGGCGGCGGGAAACTGACGATCCGCGCGCTAAAGTCGCAGGGCCGGGAAAATTTGGCCCCCGAGCTGATCATTACCGTGTCGGACACCGGCATGGGCATCGCCAGCGATAACCTGGTGAACATCTTCCGCCCTTTCTTTACCACCAAGAAAAAAAAGGGTATGGGATTAGGACTCGCCATCTGCGAGCGCATCATGGAAGCCCACGGCGGCAGAATTTTCGTGGAGAGCGACCCGGGAAAAGGAACATCCTTCCATCTGCATTTCCCGCTGAGGGAGTCGAGGGAGTATGGGCGAGCGTCTTGAGCGAATCCTCATCGTGGACGACGAAGAGCACGTCTGCGCCCTTTTCAAAAGGGTCATGGAAAAAGAGGGCCATGACGCCGTGTGCGCCTCTTCCGGCGAGGAAGGCCTGCAGCAGCTGGAGACCGAATGGTTCGACCTCGTGATCTCGGACCTGAAGATGCCGGGGATGGGCGGGCTGGAGTTTTTAAAGCAGGGCAAGACCTTGAGTCCGGCGTTGCCGTTTGTCATGCTGACGGCTTTTGGCGCGGTGGATTCGGCGGTCGCCGCGATGAAGGAAGGGGCTTACGATTATCTCCAGAAACCCGTGGACACCGAAGAGCTTAAGCTGGTGGTAGAAAAAGCGCTCGAGCTGCACCGGCTGACGCGCGAGGTGGAGCACCTGCGCAGCCAGCTCGATCTCGATCTCGACTTCGGACAGATCGTCGGCCAGAGCAAAGCGATGCGCGCCGTCTTTCGCCTGATGAAGATGGTGGCCGAGAGCAACGCCACGATCCTCATTCAAGGGGAATCGGGCACGGGAAAAGAGCTGATCGCGCGCGCCCTGCACCAGCACAGTCCGAGAAAGAAACGGCCGTTCGTCGCCGTGAATTGCGCTTCGGTGCCGGAGAGTCTGCTGGAGAGCGAGCTGTTCGGTTACGTCCGCGGCGCATTTACCGGGGCAAACCACAACAAGAAGGGACTCTTCGAGGAGGCGCACGAAGGCACGCTGCTCTTGGACGAGATCGGAGACACTCCGATGGCCTTTCAATCCAACCTGCTGCGGGTGCTCCAGGAAAACGAGATCCGCCCGGTGGGGAGCAATAAGAGCGTCAAAGTGGACGTGCGCGTCATCGTCGCGACCAACAAGGATCTCAAGAAAGAAATGGAGCGGGACGCGTTCCGCCGGGACCTGTTTTACCGTTTAAGCGTCGTGCCGCTCGTCATTCCGCCGCTCAGAAACCGTAAAGAGGACATACCGCTTCTCGCCGCCCACTTCATCAAAAAGTACTGCAAGGCCCACGGCATCGAGCCGAAGACCGTCTCGCCCAACGCCCTCAGAGTCTTGCTCGACCATCCTTGGCCCGGCAACGTGCGCGAGCTGGAGAATGTGATCCAGCGCGCCGTGCTGATCAATCCGGGACGAGAGATCGGTCCCGAGTCCCTCTTTCCTGCATCGACGGCAACGGATGAAGCGTCGCCGGCGCTCTCCCTGCTCGATACCGCGAAAGGCGCCAAGGAAGTCGTCGAGCGGGAAAAAATCGCCGAGGCGCTGCAAAAGGCCAGCGGCAACCGCTCCTACGCCGCCAAGCTCCTGGGCATCAGCCGTTCCGCGCTCTACAACAAGTTGAAGCAGTTGCGGCCGATGCAGTGACTTCGGCCAGACCGAAATATTCACGCGAAAAAGGGCAGTGACTCACTTTGCCCCGTCCACGGTTCGAAGGGCTCACCACGAACGGGCATGACACTTAGACAGGTCAGTCCGACACGGAATCGGAAGCCTCGAGCGAGATAAGAACGCCAACGACTGTCAGCTCGGGCGCTGAGTTATGCAGATAGTGAAAGTCCTTGGTCCGCGCCGTTCCATTCTTCACTGGAGTTGCTTTGCCCTCCTGCTCTCAATGGCTATACTCCTGCGCGTGATGGGCTTCCAGGGGTACGTTGACTCAGATCCACGTGCCTATGCAATTTTGGCTGACGACTTGACACGCGGGATCATGCATGTGTCGGAAGACGACTGGACGGCCGTATTTCCTCTTCGCTTTGGCGTTTATGGACCGACAGCTATCTTCATCAAGACGTTTGGTCTTTCTGAGCTGACCATCACGGCTTATCCGTTTCTTGTCAGTATCGCTGGTTGCCTACTCGGATATATTGTGGCGCGCTGGCTGTTCGGCCCTCTTGCCGGCTTGATCGCTATCGCGATCCTGGCCGTGCTGCCGGTCGATGTCTCGATGGCTTCGATGCTCTACCCCGACGCCATTGCAGCGCTTTGGGCAAATGTTGGAGTAGCGCTCCTCTTTCTAGGGCTAACCAGAGATCGTCTGGACCGATCGGCGGCCTATTTGACCCTTGCCGGCATTAGCGTCGGCCTCTCATGGCTGACCAAGGAGGCTGTAGCGTATCTCGCTCCGTTCGTGGGGATTTACATTTTACACCTCCGCCGAAACCTTCCGCTCAGGGCGCGAGCAGCCTCTCTGCTGTTTGTCGGCCTGGGTTCGCTTTTCGTGCTCTCCGCCGAGGTTTTATTCTATAAGGCGTTTGCAGGGGATCCGCTGTTTCATTTTCACGAGCTGGAACGGAATTACGAGCAGAACTATACGTGGTTCTTTCACCAGTCCTCTCCTTATTTCGGTTGGAAGAGCGGAGGTTATGCTGACGCATTGGTCAACCGGCTCTTCGTAGCCGGCCCGGCGCAGCTCCTGACCACTTTTAGCGCCCTCCCAATCTTCGCCTTGCTCGCTGTGGCTTGGGGTGCGGCATGCCGGGATCACAGATTCACCATACCGGGGACATGGTTTGTTAGCCTTTTGTTACTGTTTAACTTCGCGTCTTCCTCGCTCAAGCGTTATCTTCCCCTGCCACTGGTCGAAGAACGCTATCTCTATCCCCTGCTTTTACCAGCACTGCTTCTCGTGAGCGGCCTTTTCGCTGCTCTGTTGGCGTCTGGCGCTGAACCCGGTATCCGTACGAAGCGGAGAATCTGGGGATGGGCTGTCATCGCGGCGTATTTTGTAACGGCTCTATACGGATTGCCGGAGATGCTCACATCGAAACCGGAGCGTGTTGCGCGCTCGGTGGCGGCGAAAGTGACTGCAACAGACACGGTCTATACGGATTACCGCACGGCGCGGAGCTTGGTTTTTTTTCGGATGGGGTTGTTGAAACCATCCACGGACACGACGATTCCATACGAAAATGTAAGCCTCGAAGATCTGGCAGTAGGCAGCTATGTGCTCGTTGATAACAAAAAGATCGCCTTTCTGGAAAGATCATACAAATACCAGCCACCCGGGTTTGCCAGTGCTCCTCCCGCGACATGGCAGAAGGTTTGGACCAACAGAAATGCCACTTTGTTTCATATTAAATTTAAACGGATCACGGTAAATCCGAAACAGATGGGTGGCGTGCCCTGTATTCGAGGCTTGCGGATACCAGTGGCAACTGTTGTGGGAATGGTGGCGGACGGTATGACGGAAGCGGAAATCCTTAAGGCATATCCAGACCTAGAACGTGAGGACATCCGCGAAGCTTTGCAATTTGCCGCCGAGGCTGTGCGCGAGCGTGAACTCCCACTGGTCAATGGCCGGTGAAGTTTCTTGTGGATAATTCTTTATCGCAGCTTGTCGCCGAAGGCTTGCGCAAGGCGGGCTATGATGCAGTGCATGTCCGCAAGTACGCGCTGCAAAAGGCGGACGATGAAATAATCTTTGAACGAGCCGCCCTTGAAGATCGGGCCGTGATCGGCCGGGGAATACCGACTTTGGCACATTACTCGCCACGAGGCAGGAAAAGAAACCCTCGGTGCTTCTTTTTCGCCGCAGCTCGCAGCGAAGACCCGAAGCTCAGGTAGCATTGCTTCTTGCAAACTTGCCCAGTGTTGCTTCACTCATAGAGCAAGGAAGCATAATCGTTTTTGAAGAAGGGCGCGTTCGCACCCGCCTCTTCCCCATAGGTGTTGGATCCTAACAGGTCACAAATCCTACTGTCCATCTTCCTAGACACTCTGTCCACGTCCATAAACAAATCTCCGCCTTCAAAATTCCTTCCAGTTTCGTAACCTACCGATAAACCAAACGTCACGCCGAATTTATCCGGCGGCATCACAATTGCGACGTATGTTAACCGGACACACGTCGCAACAAATGAACTCTTCCAATTCCAACAGACGCTGCGGCATCGTTCTCGCGGGCGGAAGAGGCCTCCGTCTAAGACCGTTTATTCATCAACTCAAGGGCAGCACGCTGCCTAAGCAGTACGTCAATTTTATCGGCGCGCGCTCGATGCTGGAGCACACTTTCGACCGCGCCGAGCGTCTGATATCCCGCGAGCGTCTGCTCACGGCGATCACGCGCGATCATCTAAACTATCGCGAAGCCGAGGAGCAGCTCTCAGAACGGCCCGCGGGGAGCGTTATCGTCCAACCCGAAGACCGGGATACCGGCCTGAGCGTTCTTCTTCCTCTGATGCATTTATACAAACGCCACACCGGCGCCACCGTCGCGGTCTTTCCCTCCGATCATTTCATTCTAGAAGAAGACGTTTTCATGGCGCACGTCGGGATGGCTTTCTATCTCGTCGAAAGCGACCCTTCCCGCCTGGTCGTGCTGGGATTGGAGCCCGACGCGCCGGAGCCCGAATACGGCTACATTCTACCCGATGGCGAGGCGCGAGGGTCGGCCCCTTCAGGTATCTGCGGTATTCGCCTGTTCATGGAGGATTTGGATCCCGTGGCGGCGCAGGCGCTGATTGAGCGTGGCGGCTTGTGGAATACGATGACGCTGGTTTTCAAGCCCGACACCGTCCTCGATCTGGTGCGCGCTTTTTTCCCGCGGCTCTACGGCCTGCTCCAAGACGTCCAAAAAGCGATCGGCACGCGCAAAGAACGGTCGGTTGTCGAGGACGCTTACCGACGCATGGAGCCGATGGATTTCGAAAAAGGAATTTTACAGACGTTTCTGCTGCTGCGTTCTTCTCGACTGTCCGTGCTCCCTGTTTCGGAGGTTTTCTGGAGCGACTGGAAATCCGAGCGCACCGTCGTCGACGCCCTCAGACAAACCGGTTATCTGAACCGCCTGCATGGAGTCGCGGACGGCAGGATTTCCGCCAACAGCTAAAGGAGAGCCCATGGAAGAAGCTTATTTTTTGCCGGCCGACGCATCGCTTCCGGCGCAGTATTGGGACACCGTCGCGAGGAAGGACCAGTTGGAGCCGGAGAAGAAACTCCTGCTTGCGGTGCTGGAAAACGCCATCCGGACCTACCGGCAGTATGCTTTTACGCCGAGCCGTCTCCTCCACGAGGTGGAGAATTGGCTTTTCTCCGAAGAAAAGGACCACCCGTTCTCCTTTGAAACCATCTGCGACGCGTTGGGCTTGAACGCCGAGTGTGTGCGCAGGGGGATTTTACGCTCGCAGTCGAAGCGCAGGGTGCAGCAGGCCTCTCCGCTTGTCGTGAAGAAGAAGCGGCACTTGATGGCCGCGAACGTGCGAAAAGACAAAGCCAGGGAGCGACAGTACGCCGCGCTGTGATCGACATGGTATATTCGGCGACCGAGACTTGTTGCAAATGCGGTAAGGAAATCTTCCTGAAAAACGTCACCAGCTACAAAGTCCTGGAAAATTTCCGACTCATCTGCGCAGATTGCGCCATAGCAGACGGATTGATCAATCCCCCTGAAACCGATTAAAGCGGCCTCGGGCGCGGGCAATAAGCAACCGCGGCGGTAGGGACCTTACTCGGTATTCTACCGTTGCGGTAACAGAATTAGGCCGGTCAAAAAAGTCCCAGAGACGAGAAGGCGCGCGAGAAATCGCCGAGCGCAGGCGTACTTTTTCCAGTACGTCGCATAGCTCGCCACTGGCGAGCGTCAAGATTGTTTGCGGTTGAGCGCAACAATCAAAACGCCTGCCACTGGCAGGCTATGGTATATGGGCTTTTGTGCCCGGCCTATTTTTTCGACCGACGCGGTACATCGACCTGCGGAAAGATGCAGAGCGGATAAACTTCCTGGCGATATTCGGTTGAATTGGGCGCGGCGCCCTCCGTGGTATAGACCGTCCGGCCGTCCGCAAGCTTCCAGGTGCCGGCGCGCTGGGCCGTCAATCTCTCTTCGCGCTCGCGCTCGAGCAGCATCTGCAGCGTCTCTTCGCTGACGCCGGCCTTCTTGAGGGCGAGAATCTCGTCCACCGTGAGCGAATATGCCGGCGCAGCGAGTCCAAGCAGAGCCGGCAGTCCCAAAATCAACATGCGCGCGAATATGAACTTCATGTACCCTTCCTGCGGCCTATGCCTCTTGGAGTTTTTCTATGCTCGCCTGTAAGTTCTGAAACGCTTTTAACATGTCCGTCGTCGTGACGATTCCGCAAACCTTTACCTTCTCCTCCAGCACCGGCAGGCAATTGATTCGGTGGCTCAGAATCTCGCCGATGGCGGCGGAAAGCGGGGTCTCGGGCCGAACCGCCACCGCTTTGGTCGTCATCACTTCCCCCACCGTGGTGTTTTGCCAGTCAGGTTTCCGCGCCAAGATCCTGAGCAGGTCGCGGTCGGAGATGACGCCGGCGAGCCGTCCATCCGGGTGCACGACCAGGAAATGGCGAAAAGGCCGGTTGGCCATCAGTCCGATCGCTTCTCGGAACGTGTCCTGCGGAGACATCGTTACAATTTCCCTCGTCATGATGTCTCCGACCGAGATCGGCGACAGGCAAGCCTGCATCCTTAGCAGGGCTGAAGCATCAGAGCTGTCTTGAAGTTCTTCTTTGACAACCATGGAGAAGCCTCGCGAAAAAAATTTGTCTTCTTAGCGCTCCGCCGTCTCCACGTCTCCGCCGAGATAATAGCGGACCTCCACCCGCCGGTTCGCCCCCCGCCCCTCCACATCGGAGTTCGGCAACACGGGACGGAACGCGGCATAGCCCTGGACGGACAGCCGAACGGGATCGATTCCTTTTTCGATCAGATGGCGTGCCACGCCGCTGGCGCGCGCGGCCGAGAGCTCCCAGTTTGTCGGATACTCGCGCGTGGCGATGGGCCGGTCGTCGGTGTGTCCGACGATCTCCAGTTTAAGCTCCGGCCGGCTTTCCATGGTGGCCACGACTTCCTGAAGAACGGGAAAAACCTCCCGGCGCAAATCCGCAATGCCGGGAGCGAACGAGATCGTCACGGCCTCCGGCAACTCCACCTCCGGAACCGCCTCTTCGGGTTCGGCCTTGGGCTCGACCTCGGCCGCGGTCGCCGCCGGAGGCGCCGCGACTTCGGTCTGGGCCCGGCGGCGATCGGTTACGTACAAAACAATAAAGAAGCAGAGCAGAAGCAGGCTCAAATCGCTCAGCGTGATCAGCCAGCCCACGTCATCGCGGGGAGAGCCTATCTGCCTCGCAAACTCTGATGGCGATTCATGCGCGGGAAGAGCAAAGGCGGCGCGCGCCGGATTTGCTGGAGAACGCCCGGCAAGGGACGGCGAAGCCAAGGCCATGCGATTCTACCTCTGCCACGAAAGGACGCGACGGCTCCAGGACTTTTCTCCGCGCCGCTGGTCGCCGGCGGGTGCGAAAAAAGCGTTCAGCTTGCGCTCGACCGCCGTCGGGGCGGCGCCGCGCGCGAGCGAGACCGTCCATTCCAGCAAGGCGCGCATCACGGCTTTTCTCTCCTGCTCTACGGAATAGAGCTTGGCCGCGAGCGGCAGCGCGACGACATTGGCGAGCAGCGCTCCGTATAAAGTGGTCATGAGGGCGAGGGCGAAGGAAGAGGTGAGCGCCGCGGGGTCTGATCCCGACATCTGGCGCAAGAGCAGGACCAGGCCGATCAGCGTGCCGATCAGGCCGAAGGCCGGCAAGAGCTTCGCCATCGTGAGAAATATCTGCTGCGCCGCTTCATAGCGGGCGGCAAAAGCGGCGATCGCGCTCTCCAGTTGCTCGCGAATATTTTCCTCGCCTTCGATATCGATCAGCATGCCGGCGCCGCGCCTGAGAAAAGGATCGGCGATGTTCTCTTCCTGGCCTTCGAGCCCTCTCGATCCCTTGAGGCGATAGAGGCGCGTCAACCGCCGGAGCTCGTCGACGAGCTTCTCGCGGCCTTGCGGCTTCTCGGTCCAAAGGCGCCAGACGAGCGCCGCGGCGTCGCGAATGCGGCTCCACGAAAACGTCAGGAACGTTACGGCCAGCGTGCCCCCTACGGTGATCAGCAGCGACGATACGTCGAAAAATTCCCGCCATGCCTCGCCGCCGGCAAAGAAGCCCACCGCGGCAAGCACCGCCAGGCAAATGAATCGAACCATTTTTTTATCAATCCTCGAGAAGAACCAGATCCCGCTCGCTGAGACTCAGCACCGGCTCGCCGTCGTCGTCGTGCCACAGGCCGAGCTCGTCCGCGTCGAATCTGACCACAAAGCGGGTTCCTTTCCTGTGCTTGACTTGTTTGATCGTCCCAAACCGGTCCGGCATCCACCTGTGGATGCTCGCGACTCTGACGCGGTCCCCAATTTGTAAGTGGCGAGCCATCTTGCCTCCTCCTAGATGATGCCGGCGTGAGAACGCCGCTCGTTTTCCTGAGAAACCCGCGCGCGCTCGGACGCCACGGCGCCTTCCCATCCGCCGTAAAGCGTGCGCAAGAGTGAAATGACGACGTCGAGGGAATTGGCGTCGTTGTGCATGTTGGCGCGCGCGAGTTGCTCCAGCATAAAGACGTAAAGGTCCCTTAGACTCTGCGCCACGTCACCGCCGATATCGAAGTCGAGGCTGGCGAGCAGCTCGGAGACGATAGCGTGGGTCTGGGACAGCTGACGCCCTTTCTCTACGAGGTCGCCGCGTTCGATGGCGCTCTTCGCTTCCTCCAGCAGCTCGATGGCCGCATTATAGAGCACCAGCAGGATCGCGCCTTTATCGCCGATATCGATCCCTTCCGTACGGCGCTGTTCTTTTATTAGCTTGGCGGCATTCATGATTTTCCTCCTTCTATTTAAAAGCATCGGACTATCGACCGCCCCCGCCGAGCAGCGTGAGCGCCAAAGACGGCAACTGGTTCGCTTGGGCGAGAACCGACGTGCCCGTCTGGACCAGGATCTGGCCTCGCACCATTTCGGAAGTCTCTTGCGCCACATCCACATCCTGGATGCGCGACCTTGCGGCCGTGAGGTTCTCGATCGTGATCGTCTGGTTGCGCGAGCGGGACTCCAGCCCGTTCTGCGCGGCGCCGAGAACGGATCGGCTTTGGTTCAAGTTCGTGATCACCGTATCCAGCGTGGCTATGGCCGCAAGCGCATTGCTGGCCGACGTCAGGATGATCTGGTTGGCGCCGCTGGTCAGATCCACGTTGCTGCTCGTGAAAGAGCTGGCCGCGAGCGAATAGAGGGTCACGGCGATCTGGTCGGTCGCCGCCACCGTATACGATACCGTGCCTACTCCCACCTGGAACACGATCGTATTGCCGGCGCTGTTGTTCAACAGAGTAACGCCGTTGAACTGCGTCGAAGTGGCGATGCCGCTGATCTCCTGGATCAACCGGTCGGCGGCGACCTGAAGCGTCGCGCGATCGGCCGTAGAGAGCGTGCCGTTGGCCGATTGGATGGCAAGCTCGCGGAGTCGGACGAGAATATTGGCGACTTCGTTGTAGGCGCCTTCGGCCACCTGGATCAGGCTGATCCCGTCCATCGTATTGCGGGCCGCCTGAGAGAGAGATCGGATCTGCCCCGTCATCCGGAGGGCAATGCCCATGCCCGCTGCGTCATCCGAAGCGCGATTGATGCGCAGCCCGGAAGCCAGGCGCTCCATCGACCGGCTGAGCGCCTCGTTGGCGTTGGTAAGATTCCTTTGCGTCTGTAATGAAGCCAGGTTCGTGTTGATGATAATCGGCATAGAGTCTCTCCGGGCTTATGCCGCCGTTGGCTGTTTTTCCCGGCCGAGAACGAGTTGAATGCCGTGGATCAGCTCGGATTGCTTGAAGGGCTTGATGATATAGTAGTCGGCGCCGAGCCTGTATCCCGTTAAGACGTCCTCCGAGTTGCCGTTAGCGGTGAGCATGATCACGGGAATCGAACACGTTTCAGAAGACCCTTTGATTCTGCTCAGCACTTCCAAACCGTCCATGTGCGGCAGCATCACGTCGAGGATGACGAGATCCGGCCTTTGCGTGTCGATCAGCTCGAGCGCATCTTCCCCGCTGTAAGCGCAGCGGACGCGGTAGCCCAGGCTTTCCAATGTCTCGCGCAAAATCCAGGCGATCGTGCGGCTGTCATCGACGATCATGACGGTCTTCTTTTCCATGGCTTTCGAGCCCTCCCTTTGCCGGGAAGACGAAGCATGATCGATGCCAAGGAGAATACAGTGGAAAAGAGACGGAAAATGGACGACAGGAGTGGAACCGAGGACCAGCGCGCGGCAAAAGCGTCCCCGCCCGGCAAAAGGTTCCCGGCACGCGCCGGCGAACCGTCGAAAAGTTGATGGACGGCCGCGAGCTTCGTTGGTTCGCGCCGTATCGAATCCAGCGAGCCGTCGCCGCAGCCCGCAGCGGTCTACGACTCATTGCCGCCGTCACGGACCGACAAGATCGCCGAGGATGTCGCGCAGCTCGACGACGGCCGGATAGATCTGGCCCTGCGCCGGGCAGTTCGTGATAAAGTCGTTCTGGTCGGGCGCGCCGGAGGCGGCCAGTATGAGGCCGCTCAGGCTTAAGGCGGTTCCAAGAAATGCTTTGGCGCTTTCAACGATTCGCGATAAAGCCTTCAAGTCGTTGTCAAGTAAAAATTTATAGAACCCGTATAAGCTGGTTAGGCGGCATGCAATAAAGACCGAGGAAGGAGGAAAGAAGGGCCGGTTTCGGAGCCAAGATTTTCCTAGCTGGGAATTGGTCTCCCGTGGGTTGCCGATTTATCTCTCCCGAGCACGCGCTGAACGTGGCGGATTAGTTCCCTTGGCAGGAAAGGCTTGGTGATGTAGTACTCGGCCCCTAATTTGTACGCTTCCAAAACATCCTCCTCCTTATCATTGACCGTGAGCATGATCACCGGAATCGAAGAGGTTTTGGAAGATCCCTTGATTTTCCCGAGCACTTCCATGCCGCTCATCTGCGGCATCATGACATCGAGGATGATGAGGTCGGGAGTTTGCCGCTCAAGATGGTCAAGCGCCCCTTCTCCGCCGTAAACGCATTGGACGGCGTAGCCGTTGCTTTTCAAAACCTCCCGCACGATTGACACAATCGTTGGATTGTCGTCGACAACCAAGATGTTCTTTTTATCCATGGCCTCTCAGCCTTCACCCAGTGAAAACCGGCGCCGCGGTGGCTTGGGGTCGCCGCGCTTCCCCACAACAGACTAGCACGATCGATGCCAAATGTTTCGGGAAAGATTTGTTTCGCGGCACGCTCAGGAGCCCATCAATAAATTGACGAACGCCCTAAGAAAGAGAGGACAGGAAGGGCCGACTAAGGGCTCCCTAAGATCTACCTGTCAGGTCGCGGTAGAAATCGACCATGATGTTGAAAATCTCCGGGCTGAAGCCGGTCAGGAAAACCGAAGGCAGGACGATCAGAAGCCGGGTGAAGAACCGGGAAAGACTCACGCACAGTTTATGGGCCCGAGTCTCGGCCCTCGACTGGAACTCAAAACTCAGAACCCGAAACCAGATATGTTGCAAACTGAGCTGGCGTTTTTTCACGAGCGGTAAAACCTACGGATCGAGAACCTTTGAATTCCTGATTTCGTCGAAGCGACAATTCGACGGCTGGAGCCGTTCAAAAGTTTAAAAGCACGGCGGCGCCGACAAGCAATACACTGATCGTCACCAGAGCCGGCCTCAGCGACTGCGTCAGGAGCAAAAATTCCGTCCGCTTTGCAGTCCGGCCGACGGCGATCTCTTTCTCTTCCTTCCTTACCTTCCGCGAGACAGGAATGAAAAAATGGCCGTCGTCGGAGAGCATTCCATACTTTAGATTCATAGCTCCCTGTTCCCTCGATTTACGCCTGCCGCCGGACGAGCTGCAGCGGCCGCGGGGAAAGATAGCCTCTTAAAGCCTGCCGCGCCTTCGGCACGGCAGAAAGCCCCTCGCGGCAGACGGCCAGACCTTCCTCGAGCTTGTGCATGAGCAACCGGTCCCGTTCGAGTACGGCCTTGATCAGTTCTCTGATCCCGGCGCGCTCGCCCTCTTGAGCGCTTTCCAGCGATCCGGCGGCTTCGAGGCGAGCAAAGGCGCTTTGCCGCATGCAGCTGTAGCCTTCCAGCGCTTCGGCGCCGAGCTCGGGCAAGGCCAGAAGTTTTTCCGTCTCTTGAAGCAGAGCGGTGAGCTCTTGCAGGAAGGGAAGGTCCATCACAACACCCCTTCCTGGCGCGCTTGGACGACCGCCACCTGCCATCCTTCGAGCAGGTTCTCGAGCAGGCCGATGACATCCTCGAGCGGCTTGGCATCGTTGCCGACGTGGGCCTGCATGAGCTGATCGAGCATGAAGCGGTAAAGGTCCTCCAGGTTGCGCGACAGATCGCCGCCTACGTCGTGATTCAGGCTAGTGATAAACTCGCTGATGATCGCGTGCGTCTTGGAAACGTACGTTCCTTTTCCTGCCAGGTCGCCTTCTTGCAGCCGCTCGATCGCCTTCTTTAGAAAATCGATCGCGCCCTGATAAAGCATCAGCAGCACGGTTCCCTTGTCTGCGGTGTAATATTGATTGCGCTTGTAGACTTCGACTTGGGATTGGTAAGCCGGGTTCATGAGAGAAAAGACCTCCGTTAAGTAATTTGCGGTAGACTGGCAAGCTGTTTGGTGAGATAGTCCTGTTGCGCCTTGAGCTTGGCCACCAGGGCCTCGAGCACGGAAAAGCGGCGGACCAAGGCCTGGGCGAACTGGTCCAGGCGATCCTCTTTCTCGGCAATATTATCTTCAATATCGTTAATACTGTCCTGAGTCCCTTTGATGCGGGCGGTGAGGATGCCGGACGACGGCGCGGTGAGGCTGTCGACGCTCGCGGCTAGCTTGACCGCCACGCCGTTGGTCGCATCGATAAACAGATTGCTCACTCCGGCGGCGTTGTTGGCCAGCGCATCGGTGAGCTTGGCGTCGTCGACGGTGATCGTGTTGTCCGTGTTCGTCGTGAAGCCGAGGTCGGCGAGCGACGCGGGGTTTCCGGCCACCATGGTGCCCAGAGCCATGCGCAATATGCCCTGTGTGCTCTGCGTGGTGGAATCCGCGATCAGCGGGGCGCCGCTCTTGCTCTTGCTGTCGTATTTCGTTTGCTCGTGGATGAACGACATCACGTCGTTGTAGGCTTTGACGAAGTCATTGACCTGGGTTTTGATCGCGGTGGTGTCGTTGGTGATCGCAACCTGAACCGGCGCGGCGGACAGGCTCTTCAGATCGAGCGTGACGCCGGTGATCACGTCGGAGACGGTGTTGGTGGAGCGGTTAATCCCGACGATCCCATCTACGTCAAGGACGGCGTTCGTCGCCGCCTGGGTCACGGTAAAGCCGGGCAGCGGGTCCGACCCCGTCGTGAGGCCGCTTTCGTCGATGGTCACCGCATTGGCCGTCCCCGTGTTCTTGCCGGTCACGACCAGACGATAAGTGGTGGCGTCCACTTGAACGATGGAAGCGGTGACGGCGGCCCCGGAGGCATTGATCGCGTTTTTCAATCCATCGAGAGTATTGTTGGTGCCGTCGATCGTGATCGGAGTGGTGGTAGTTCCGACCGTGATATTAAGAGTTCCTTGCCTGATGTTACTTGTGGGCGAGCTGAAGCCGGTAGAGGCCTGAGTCGCAGCTTGGGCTAGGCTGGTTACCGTGATGCTATGGCTTCCCGCCGACGCGTTGGATCCCGCCGTGGCCGACACCACGGAATCATCGGAGCTGCTCGCCTTTTTTACGAAAAAGCTCGCCGAGGTGGAAAGTTTTCCCGCCGCGGTCTTGAGCGCGGCGAGCTTGCTGTTGAGATCGTTGAACAGAGACAGCTTGAATTCGAGGTTGCCCATCTGGAATTCAAGCAAGTCGATCGGGCGGCGCTCGACCTTGACCAGCGCGTCGATCAACGCGCCGGTGTCGATGCCGGTGGCCAGGCCGCTGAAATTTATAGTCGGTAAGCTCATGATTTTGTCGAAAGCAACAAGCCCTTAAGGGCGCGCAAATTTTGCATTACGTTTAACAGCTCTTCCGGAGGAACCTGCCGGATCAGCTCGCCGGTCTCTTTGTCGATCACTTGCACGACTCGCTGCCCCGTTTGCGCATCGACCGCAAATTGAAGCGCGATGTTTTCGCCGTTGATTTTCGGCGGACTCACAATCCGCTTGGTCGACGGTTCGACGCCGGAAGTATCCTCGACTCGCACCATTCTTTCGACCGAAGCCTCCACTACGCTCTCGATTTTCTTGATGGGAATCGAGACCGGAAGAGAGGGTTGGGTCGGTTGAATATTCATCTTGTCCTATTCAAGCGGAAGCGGAGGGGCCGCGATGCGGCCCCTCCATTCCCGGTTGCTGGGTTACCCACCAAGGAGCGTCAGTGCCAAGGACGGCAACTGGTTCGCCTGGGCGAGGACCGACGTGCCTGCCTGGACCAGGATCTGGTTACGCACCATTTCCGAGGTCTCCTGCGCCACGTCCACGTCGAGGATGCGCGAGCGCGCGGCCGACAGATTCTCGATGGTGATCGTCAGGTTGCGCGACCGTGACTCGAGGCCGTTCTGCGCGGCGCCCAAAGAGGCGCGGCTGGAGTTCAGGTTGGTGATGACCGTATCCAGAGTGCTGAGCGCCACGAGCGCGTTGCTGGCCGACGTAATCGCGAGCGTGGAGATGTCCGAGGCGCTGCTCGTGAAAGAGCTGGCTATCAACGAGTACAGTGTCACGGCGATCTGGTCGGTCGCCGACACTGTGTACCCCACGGTGCCAATTCCGACCTGCAAAACGACGGTGTTGCCCGCCGCGTTGTTCAACAGGACGACGCCGTTGAACTGCGTCGAGTTGGCGATACCGCTGACCTCCCGGATCAGCCGGTCGGCCGCTACTTGCAGCGTCTGGCGATCGGCGAGAGACAGCGTGCCGTTGGCCGCTTGGATGGCCAGCTCGCGGAGACGGACGAGAATATTGCCGATCTCGTTATAGGCGCCTTCAGCCACCTGGATCAAGCTGATGCCGTCCATCGTATTGCGGCTCGCCTGGCCGAGGGATCGGATCTGACCGGTCATTCTCAGCGAGAGGCCCATGCCGGCCGCGTCGTCCGCGGCGCTGTTGATGCGCAAGCCGGAGGCCAATTTCTCCATGGACTTGCCTAAACCTTCGCTCGCGAG
>DASXUF010000042.1 GCA_036504975.1 Candidatus Binatia bacterium
CGCGATTCATCCCGAGAAAATCGCCGAGGTCGTCTGCCGCACCGCCGAGGGGCCGGTGCACCGTCTCTGGGAGCCGCTCAAGGAAAAACAGCGGCCGGTCAGCGGCTACGGCGCCAAGTTCGCCCTGCCCTACAGCATCGCGATCATTCTGGTCCGCGGCAAGGCGGGCCTCGCGGAGTTCTCGGACGAAGCGATCCGCGAGGAGGAAGTATTAAAGATCGCCGACAAAGTCCGCTACGAACTCGATCCGACGATCGACTATCCGCGACACCTGTCGGGCCACGTGAAAATCAAGTTGAGCGACGGCACTATCCTGGAAGAAAACCAGCCCTATCCGCGCGGCGGCTTCGAGCTGCCGCTGCCGCCCGAGGACATCGAAGAAAAATTCCGCGCCAACGCGAGCCTCGCGATCGCCGGCGAAAAGGCGGAAGAGATCGTTTCCACGGTCCGAGCACTGGAGACGCTGCCGAAGATCGAGACGCTGGCAGATCTACTCACCACCTGACAAGACCGCTTCGCGGTCCTCAATCCCGCGAGATGCCGGCCAAAGGACGGATGCCGACGACGCTGAAAAACAACTCCTGAAGCGAAACATCCTCCGACGGCCAGACTTCGCGGAAACGGTTGAATAGAACGAAATAGAAGAAGAGCCGGCAGGTTGCGGACAAGAGAAAAAGGCTCAGCAATGGGTAGCCTTGCAGCGGCGGCAGCTTGGTCGCGAGAAAGCCGCCGAGAGACGCGCCCAAAAAAATCGCAGCGCCGTTCATGACGTGAAAATAGCTGATGCAGCGGACGCGCTTTTGCGGCGTCACGGCGTCGTAGATAAAGTTCGTCGCGCAGAGCGTGAAGCCGCTCCACACGAATCCCGCGAACATCTGGATCACAGCGAGATAAAGCACGTTTCGCGACACAAGCCAAAAAAGCGGAACGAGGCAGGCGAAGAATCCGCTCAATCGGAGCACGCGGACGTTTCCGACAGCGTCGGCGTGCCGCCCCCACAACGGCAAGGCGATGAGTCCAGCCATGGCCGACAAGACTTGCAACACCATGTAAGTCAGATAGCTGAATTGAAGATCGCGCAACATAAATACGGCGAAAAAAGGCGCCGATAGGTATGCCGAGAAAGTCATCATGGCCGCGAACGCGACGAACTTGACGAAGTTGCTCTCGCGAAAGCGCGCGAGGAACATATAAAAAGTGAAGTCGCTGGCGGGGTCCCGCTTCTGCGGCACGTCTTTCATCCTGGCGATGTAGGCCGCGGAAACGAAGCGGGCCAGGGCGCCGGCCGCAAAAATAATCAAAAACCCGGCGACGGCGGAAAACTTTTCGGTCCAATACAAGAGCAGACCGGCCGCCACCATGCTGCCGACGTGCACCATGCCGAGTATCCGGTTGCGCCAGCCGAAATAACGCCCTCTTTTTCGATTGGGAATGTAGTCGGTCATGAGGCTGCCCCACGCCGGACCGGCCAGGGCGCCGCTCACGACAAAGAGCACGAGCAGGACTAGAAACAGCTCGACAGGGGAAGGGATATCAGCCCAAGCTAACAAAGCGATGCAAAATAGCAGCGCCGCTTGAATCGAAACCGTTCCGACGATCAGTTTCAAACGGCCGCCGAGCCGGCGGACCGCCTGCACCGCGAAGAGCTGGGAGAGCGAGCCGAAGAAGTTGGGCAGGCCACTGACCCAACCCACTTGTTGCGCCGTCGCGCCCAGAACCAGGGCGAACGGAATGAAATACTGGTCCGTCACGCCGCTCATGATGGACGCGAAAACGCCGTCCCTGAACGAGGCGCGGAGACTTTCCCTGACGGTTATTTTCTGCGAGCGCATTGCGTAGGCGGGAACGTGTAGTTAAAAAGACATGGTAGCGAACGGCCGCAATCATGTCCAGGAATACCTGGATGGGGCGCGGGAGTCACCCCCAATTGGCCACTGGAGTATCGCTCCGCTTAAATGTAGATTGTGGTCGAGAGGTGTGTTAGTGTGCGCCCCGAAATCGTCAAAGGAGGGTGGAATATGAAACAGTCTGTTGGTCTCTTAACAATCGCTCTTCTCTTAGTCTCGGCTTCCGGCTCTTTCGCACAAGACGCAGCCTTGGTCGATGCCGCGAAGAAGGAGAAGAAGGTGATCTGGTACACGTCTCTAGCGATCCCCTCTTCGACCGCGTTCGCGCACTTTTTCATGAAAAAATATCCGGAGATCGACGTCGAGGTCCATCGCGCAGGTTCCCAGCGCGTGCTGCAGCGCGTTATGCAGGAGGCGGATGCAGGCATCAAAAACGTCGACGTCGTCCATACTTCCGACGCGGGCCACTTTACCCTACTCAAGGATAAGGGACTGATCATGAAATACGTCCCAAAAAGCTCGGAACCCTTCCCGGCGGGGTTCAAGGATAGCGGCGGATACTACTACGGACTGCGGGCGACTCTGTCGGTCATCGCTTACAACCCCAAAATCATCGCCGACAAAGATGCCCCCAAGACGTGGAAAGATCTCTTGAACGCCAAGTGGCGCGGCAAGGAAGTGACGGCGCATCCAGGTTACAGCGGCATCATCATGACCCACGTCCTCGCGCTGGTGAAGCAGTTCGGCTGGGAATACTTCCAGGAGCTCGCCAAGAACAAGGTCCACATCACCCAGTCGGCGAACGATCCCGCCGGCGTGGTCGCCTCGGGAGAAAGGCCGGTCGGCGTCAACGGCGCCGAATATTTTTATTACAAGACGCTCAAGCAGGGTAACCCCTTAAAGATCGTCTATCCGAAGGAAGGCGTCCCCCTCGTGGTCTCGCCGACGGCGATCGCCGCGGCGGCGCCGCACCCGAACGCGGCCAAGCTGTTTACCGAATATATCCTGACCAAAGAAAGCCAGCAGGTGCTCGCCGACAAAGAAGGACTGTACACCGGTCACCCAGAAGTCACCTATCCCAAGGACAAGCCCTTGCTTAAAGACCTAAAGCTACTCACAGTCGACGCTGATGAGCTGCAAAAAAGAAACGAAGAAATAAAAAAGAGATTCACTGAGTTCTTCGGCGCGTAAAAAACGAAGCCGGGTCAATGCCTGTTTCTGAAACAACGACGGCAGAGACAATTCGGGAGGAGCGCGGCTTTAGCCTTCGAGGTTTCGATCCCACCCTGCCTGTCTGGATCGGGGCGGCGCTCTTCGTCGTCTTCTTGATGCTGATGCCGCTGGGCTCGATCTTTGTAACGAGCCTCTACAACGAATCCGGCCTGTCGCTCCGGAACTATCTCGACGTATTCACCGAGCCGGCCTACCTCAAGGCGATATGGAACACGCTCGTCATCTCGTTTTGGGTCGGGATGATCGCGGTCCTGATCGGCGCGCTGCTCGGCTGGCTTGTGACGCGGACCGATCTTCCCTTCAAACGGTCGGTTCGCGCGCTCGTCATGGCTTCCTTCGTGACGCCGCCCTTTCTCGGCGCGTTCGCCTGGACCTTGCTCGCCGGTCCCAACGCCGGGCTCCTCAACAACTGGTACCGCTCGCTGACGGGCACTGAAGGCGCCCTCTTCAACATCTTCACCATGGAGGGCCTGATCTTCGTCATGGCCATCTACAGCTTCCCCTACGTCTTTTCGATGATCGCCAACGTTTGCGAGCTGATATCTTCGGACTTGGAGGACGCGGCGAATATTCTCGGCGCGAACAAGTGGAAGATCGCTTTGACGATCACCCTGCCGCTCACGGCGCCGGCGCTGCTCGGCGGCTTTATCGTCGCGTTCCTGCATTCCCTATCTCTGTTCGGCGCGCCCGCCATCCTCGGGCTGCCGGCGGGCATCCACACGATCACGACGCAGATCTGGGCGTTCTTCCAGTACCCGCCGAGGCTCGATCTGGCGGCGGCGTTCTCCGTGCCGCTGCTGCTCGCGACCGTCGGCTTCATCGCCCTGCAAAAAAAGATGCTCGGCCGCAAGGGCTACAGCACCGTCGGCGGCAAGGGCGGACAGAAGCGGCTGCTGCGGCTGGGAAAGCTGCGCTACCCGGCGCTTCTTCTCGTGCTCGTCGTTCTCTCCTTCTCGGTCTTCCTCCCCTACTGGATTCTTCTGAAAGCCGCGCTGTCCAAGGCGTGGGCGATGCCGCTCACACTGGATAATTTCACCTGGGGAAATTTTTCCTTCGCCTTCTTCGAGTACAACGATACGCAGGCCGCCATCGTCAATACTTTCAAGCTCGGCATCCTGACCGCCACCGCCGGGACGCTCGTCGCCACCTTGCTCGCCTACATCACCAACCGCCAGCTTCTGCGCGGCTCGCGGTATCTCGTATTCTTCATCCTGGCACCGCTCGTGATTCCCGGCATCGTCCTCGCCGTCGGGCTCTTCATCGCTTACACGCGGCCGCCGATCGTTCTTTACGGCACCGTCTGGATCCTCTTCATCGCGTATCTCACGAAGGAGATGCCGATCGGCTATTCGCAGACCGAGAGCACGTTCAAGAGCATCCATCCGGAGCTGGAGGACGCGACGCGAATCATCGGCGCCAACCGCTTGCGCGCATTGAAGGACGTGACCGTGCCGCTGGCGCGCTCCGGTCTCATCGCGGCGTGGTCGTTTATCTTCATCGGCGTCATCCGCGAGCTCAGCGCGTCGATTCTACTATTCACGCCGAGCTCGAAGGTCGTCTCGGTGGTGATCTTCGACTTGAAGGAAGAAGGCCAGATCGGCGCGATCGCGGTGCTGGGCATTCTTCTCCTCGCCGTCTCGTTTCTCGTGATCCTTGCCGTTCAATGGCTCGTCGGCAGAGACGTCTTCATGGGCCGGGGAAGGGAATAGTTCTTGGCTACCGTCTCTCTCCGAGGATTGACCAAGCGGTTCACCGAGGCCGCGGCGGCGGTGAGCGATCTTACGCTGGAGATCGCCGACGGCGAGTTCGTCTCGCTGCTGGGACCGTCGGGGTGCGGCAAGACGACGACCCTCCGGCTCGTCGCCGGCTTTCTCTCACCCGACGCCGGCGAGATCCGGGTCGATCAGAAAGTCATCTCGTCGCCTTCGGTCATGATCCCGCCCGAGCGGCGCCACATGTCGATGATCTTTCAGACCTACGCCGTCTGGCCGCACATGACCGTTTTCCAGAACGTGGCGTACGGGCTGAAGCTCAAGAAGCTCGCGAGCGGCGACATCGCCAAAAAAGTGGACCGCATTCTCCGCCTGGTCCATCTGGACACGCTGGCGGAGCGTTATTCGGCGGAGCTTTCCGGCGGCCAGCAGCAACGCGTCGCGCTCGCGCGGGCGCTCGTGGTCGAGCCGCAAATCCTGCTGCTCGACGAGCCGCTCAGCAACCTCGACGCCAACCTGCGCGAGGAGATGCGCTTCGAGATCCGCCGGCTGCACGAAGAATTCCGCATCACGACGATTTACGTAACGCACGACCAGGCCGAGGCGATGGTGACGTCCGATCGGATCGCCGTGATGCATCTGGGAAAAATCATGCAGGTGGGAAATCCGGAGGAAATCTTCGA
>DASXUF010000043.1 GCA_036504975.1 Candidatus Binatia bacterium
GGAGGGCAAGCAAATCCATTTTGCGTTGCATGTGTCCGGTTCTATGGCGATCTTTTCTGAAGTAAAAATCCGTGATAGGGACTGCATGAGCCGGACCCGAAAACATGAAACTCAAGAAAAAAGTCGCGGCGGTCACCGGCGCGGCGCGGGGCATCGGACAAACGCTGGCCCTGGCCTTCGCCCGCGAAGGGGCAGATCTGTCGTTATGGGACATCGACGCCGACGGGCTAAACCGAACCGCGGCAGAGATCGAGGATCTCGGGAGAAAAACCCTTGGCCTAAGGACCGACGTCACGCGTCGCGAAGATGTCGCAGCGGTGTTGGAGACTACTTTGGCGCGCTTCGGCCGGATCGATATCCTCGTCAACAGCGCCGCGCTCAAAATGTCGTTCATCGTCGCGCGCGAGCGGCGCGACACGTATCACTTCTGGGAGATCGACACGGAACGTTGGCGCCGTCTGCTCGACGTCAACATCACCGGAGCGTTTCTCTGTTGTCAGGAAGCGGCTCGACAAATGGCTCAGCAAGGAACGGGATCGATCATCAACATCACCACGGGAGACGACACCAAGCTGCGCCGCGGCTACGCGCCTTACGGGACTTCCAAGGCCGGCCTGGAGGCGTTTACGATCTCGATCGCGAAGGAGCTGAGGCGGCTGGGCGTGCGCGCCAACTTGCTCGAACCCGGCGGGGCGGTCAATTTACGCGGCGAAAACGATCCGTCGCTATTGCCCTACGACATCGTGGTTCCCGCCGCCGTCTATCTGGCCTCGGACGAATCGCACGATTTGAGCGGCGAGATACTCAACGCCAAAGATTGGCGGGGAAGCTAGCCAAAAATATTTGAAATTTTTCGCTTGGATTTGGCTTACGGAACCGGAAAAAAGATGCCTCGCGCAAAGACGCAAAGCGCGCCAAGTTCGGAGAAATATTTCTTTCTTTGCGTTCTTGGCGTCTTGGCGCGATAAATTTTCTTGTAGTCGTTTGGTATAACATTTCAAACGTAAGAAGCTAAGTCCTCATGGCCCTGATTCTCAGCGACGCCGACGTGAAGGCTTTGAATCCGCCGATGCGCGGCGCGGTGGAAGTCATCGAGGAGTGTTGCCGATTGCAGGCGTCCGGAGACCTGACCAATCATCCGCGCGTGCATCTGGCGTACCCGCCGAGCGGCGTCTCGGCGAAGCGCCAAGGCTTCGGCAATCGGACGCTGCGCATATTGCCGGCCATCGTTCCGGCTCTCGACGCGACCGGATTCCGCGTCTACACGATCGGCCCGAGAAAATCGAGCGAAGCGAGCGCGCTTTTGATTCTCTTCAGTTTCGAAGACATGACCCTCAAAGCGATCATCAACGACTCGTGGCTGCACTACATCCGCACCGGCGCGCCGGCGGGCGTCGCGGCGAAATATCTGGCGCGCGGACAGATCGACACCGTCGGCGTCATCGGGTCGGGGCGCATCGCGCGCCGCGCCGTCGAAGCCGTGGCTTGCGTGCGCAAGTTCCGCCGCATAAAAGTGTATAGCCCGAACGAAGAGCGGCGGTTGGCGTACGCGCGCGCGATGCGCGGGCTGCTCGGCATCGAAGTCGAGCCGCAAGAGGATTCCAGATCGGCGATCCAGGGCGCGGATATTCTAATTACCGCGACCAACGCCTATTGCCCGGTTTACGACGGAAGCTGGTTGGCGCCGGGCACGCTGGTGATCTCGCTGGCCCCCGGCGAGATCGACGTGACGACCCTGGAGAGAGGAAAGATTTTTGCGACCTGGAAGGACCAGGCGCTACACGACATCCCTCCGCGCGAGCCTTTCAAGACGCTGGCGGCCGAAGGGCGGCTGGCCGAATTCGAAACGAAGTGCCGGGAGCTGCACGACGCGGTGACCGGAGCTTCGCCCGGGCGGGAAAGCGAGGACGAGATCATCACGTGCCTGGTTCCGGCCTCTTCGATCTGGGACCCGGCGATGGCGTCATGGGCTTACGGCCTCGCCCGGGCGAAAGGAATTGGAACGGATGTGGTGATTTAGGGACAGAAGAGCAAAATCTCTTTCACCCTCTCCCTATGGGAGAGGGAAGGGTGGTAATACCGCGGACTTGGCTGGCGGCGCCGGTCTTAATGACCGAGCACTTACGTGATTCTATGGATTTTAACAATCTTCAAGAGCTTCGTTTCCTCGGCCCCGGCTTCAACTGGATGAAGATCCAAGGCATGATCGCCGTCGCCGTCGGCGGCTACGACAGCCCGCTCCCCGCGGGAACAAAGGTGCTCGTCGAAACTTTCGATCCCGGCCTGGCCTGCATGGAAGGTCCGCGCTTGGTTGCCGAGGGCAACGTTCATACGGCGATCACGACGCCGCCCTGGTTCGCCCGGATGGCGCTCGAAGGCAAAGGCTACTTCTCTGCGCCGATACCGCTGAAGGCGCTGGCGCGCTTTCCGCATTTCGACCAACTGGCTCTCGCCGTCAGAAAAGAGACGAAACTAAAAAGCCTCAAGGAAGCGATCGAAAAGAAATTTCCGCTGAAGATCTCCACCGCGCCGCCGGGCCATCCCGCGCGCTGGGTGATCGAGGAAGTATTGAAGACTTACGGCTCAGCGCTCGCCGACTTCGAGCGCTGGGGCGGTAAAGTGACGGCCGAGGACCGGCAGAAAGGGCGAGTTGACGCGCTTCGGGAAAATTTAATCGACGCGGTCTTCGACGAGGCGCTCATGACTTCGCGCTGGAAAGCTGTTACGGATGGATTTGATTTTACCTTCCTCCCTATCGAGGAAGAGGCGCTCCGCCGTTGTGAAGCGCTCGGCATGAGCCGGGGAGCGATTCCGCGCGGGAGGCTGAGAGGCGTGGACGCCGACGTCCCCACGATCGACTTCGCCGGTTGGCTGCTTTATTGCCGCGAGGATTTTCCCGACGATTACGCGTATCACGTCGTCAAGGCCGTGGACGAAAGAAGAGAGCTGATCGAGAGTCTGTTCCAGCCGGGACAGGGGTTGACCGGGAAACTGGTTCCCGGCGAGCTGTGCCGGGACACGGCGATTCCGCTACACCCCGGCGCCGCGAAATACTATCGCGAAAAGGGTTATTTATAGGAGAGAAGGTAACGCCCTCCCGTGGGTTTCTCGGCTATGGAATATGACCCTATTATGACCGCCCTGCTAGGAGTACCTAGTGTAGTGTCTCACGCTGTTTGTACTTTATCCAAGACGGCCTTAGCGCGACGGTACTTGGCGATGATGTCTTCGGCTTTGGCGGTCCAAACAAAGGGTTTCGGATTGTTGTTGTGATGCTGAATATAAGCTTCGAT
>DASXUF010000044.1 GCA_036504975.1 Candidatus Binatia bacterium
GATCCGAACACGGCATTATAGTTACATGACCGAAAAAGCCTACGTCGGCTGGATCAAGAGATTCATCTTCTTCCACAACAAGCGCCACCCGGCGGAAATGGGAGAGGCGGAAATCGCTCAGTTCCTTTCGGCTCTCGCCCAAGAAAAGCATGTCAGCGCCTCCACGCAGAACCAAGCATTGAATGCGCTCCTGTTTCTTTATCACGAGGTCTTAGGAAAGGAGATCGGTTACATAAACGGTGTCGTCCGGGCGAAAAGGCCGATCAGATTGCCGGTTGTGTTGACCCGTCAGGAAGTCAGGTCTATTCTCGGCTGCCTCGACGGCTCGTCAGAAAGGGGTCAAGTCCGCTCTTAGCTCTTTACGCACCGAGAATGGGGGTGGAGTGGGTCAAGGGGAGACTTGGTGACGGAGCCAGGGTCGAGGAGGAAAAGCCTGAGTCCCGCAGGGTATTTGGGTTAGGGATTGAACCGATTGCCCGGATAACGGCTAGGGTGTACGGTAAGCCCTTGGAGGAGCTACGGAGAAAGCGACGAGGTGAGGAGAACGAGGCACGGTCGATGGCGATGTATCTGTGTCGGAGCTTGGGCGGGCACAGGCATAGCGAGATCGGCAAGGAGTTCGGTTTAGAGAAGAGTTCATCGGTGAGTTTAGCCTGTTTGCGGATGAAGGTGAGAGTGGGGGTAGAGAGAAAGCTGGCCCGGGAGAGCGCGCAGAATTGAAGAAGAGCTGGTAAAGAGCCAAGGGCGGACTTGACCCCATTCTCGCTCCTGACCCCATTCTCGCTCCATTCTCGCTGACCCCATTCTCGCCATTCTCGCGTACTCCATTTCATAGCCAGTAGTAACATCGCGCTACGCGGTTTAGTCCAACACGTTTTATCCCTAATGCCGCTGACTGGATATCGTCGCACCTCCGTCGAGTGACCGTGTTATGAAACCAAGGGCCAAGTTCACCGACCTCCAAGGGCAGTATCTCGCATTCATCCAAACATACACGACGCTGCATGGTGTAGCTCCGGCGGAAGCCGACATGCAGCGCTTCTTTCGCGTAACGCCGCCCGCGGTTCATCGCATGGTGCTGGCGCTGGAACAGCGCAAACTTCTTGAGCGTGTTCCTGGCCGGAGCAGGAGCATTAGACTCCTACTATCTTCGGACGAGATTCCGAAGCTTGAGGGGCGTGGAACAGACGGCGCCTTCTAACCCGCCGCTTGAGCCTATGATTGATTATGGCATTTCATCATCACGTTTTCGACAACGGCTCAGCGGCATCTCGTAATCGGACCGCTGCGACGCCGGTAATGAAACGCAGTGACGGTGGAAATGTCTCCAGCAAGGTTGAGACGCATGGTTTAGTCGTAGGGTCGCTCGCTTGGGCTTCGCCCATCCGCTTATCGCGGCGCGGGATTAAAACTTCCGCCGCCCCATTAGATTGCTCAGGCAGCCCGAGAAGTGGAAATGATTCTGGAAAGTTCGCGGTCTGAGATTCCCAGAGCGAGGAGAGATCGGATCAACAGGTCCAATGAAACGGATGGGTCACCCGCCTCCATCTTGGCGACGCGCGACTGGCTCGATTTGAGCAACTTTGCAAGGTCCCCTTGGGAGAGCCGATTGCGCTGTCGGCGCTCTCGCAGACCTTCGGCGAGCCGTATCTTGAGCTCGATGTATGCGGATTCCTCGCTGGAAAGCCGGAGAAACTCCTTGACGCTTCCGATCTTCCAGCCTTTAGCTTCCAGTCGTCTTTGCCTCTCTTCACGCATTTTCATACTCCTTAAGTCTTCTCTTGCATGCTTGAACGACGTCCCTCGGTGTCTTCGAGGTCTTTTTGCTGAAAACTTCCAAGATCACGACGGTATCCGACTCGATTCGGTACATGATCCGCCACGTGGCGTCGACGTCGCTGATGCGCAGCTCGTGGCACCGCAGTCCAATCGTTGGCATGGGCCTTGAGTGCGGCATTCCAAGCATCTCGCCCCTTTGCAACCGTCGCAGGAGATATCCCGCCTCCACTCTGGCAGGTTGGGAGAAAGGTGGGGTTTAATTTCTCCGTGCAGCCAGACAAGAGGTTTGTCGCTCGGGCTCACTGAGAAAGTATATGTCAGATCCGACATGGCGTCAAATAGAGAACCTAAGTCTTTAGTTTCAGACCGATCGCTTATAGCGCCGGCTGAGCTTAGCGTTTAGAGATAAAGCCAGAATACGATATATGCGGAGGTGTGCGGGAGAAAGTACTGTCTAAGACGAGCATGATTTTCCCGCCTGCTTGCCTCTCCTCCGCAAATAGACTAGCTTTACAATCGGAGGTCGAAAAAATGTTCGGCATCGGCATGCCGGAGCTGATTTTGATTCTGGCGCTGGCCCTGATCGTTCTCGGGCCGAAGAAACTGCCGGAAATCGCGCGCGCACTCGGCAAAGGACTTTCCGAGTTCCGCCGCGCTACCGACGAGCTGAAAGACGAGTTGCGCCAGGTGGATCTAGAGAACGAGCCGTCTCCGAAAAAACCGCACCCGGCCGAAACTTATTCGACAGAAAGCGCAGAGTCCTCCCCTTCGCCTTCCGCCGGCCAGGCACCTCCCGCCGACCAGAGTGAAAGAAAACCAGGCTAGCGCGCATCTCGAAGACGCCCGGATGCCGCTCACCGGGCACTTGCAGGAGCTGCGCTCCTGTCTGGTTAAATCCGTCCTGGCGCTGTTTGTCGGCTTCGCCGTCTGCTACGCCAACGTTGAAAAACTTTTCTTCTACCTCACCGTGCCGCTGACCCGCATCGAAAGCCCGGGTCTCACTCTCATCGGCACGGCGGTGGTCGAGGCGTTCTTCACCAAGTTGAAAGTGGCTTTCATCGCCGGGCTGTTCATCGCGCTGCCCGTTATCCTGCGCCAGATCTGGCGCTTCGTCGCGCCCGGGCTCTACGAGCACGAGAAACGCTACGCGCGGAACTTCGTGTTCTTCGGGACTTTGTTCTTTCTGCTCGGCGCCTGGTTTTGTTACAGCGTGGTTTTCCAGTTGGGATTTGAATTCATGCTCCGTCGCTACGAGGCCATCCAGGTGCGGCCGGCCATCCGGATCGGCGAGTATCTATCGTTCGCCGCGGAGCTGATGCTTGCCTTCGGCGTCGTTTTCGAGCTGCCGGTGGTCGCCTATTTTTTGACGCGCATCGGCCTGATCGACCACGCCTTCCTGATGCGCCACTTCCGCTACGCCGTGGTCGTCATATTTATTCTCGCCGCCGTGCTCACGCCGCCCGATCTCGTCGCCCAGGTTCTGCTCACGGTTCCTCTCATGATTATCTACGGCGTGAGCATCGGCGTGGCGTATTTCGCAAGGAAAAGAAGCTGAGAAGCCTTCAGCGATCAGCGAACCCTCACCCTTGCCCTCTCCCTCAGGGAGAGGGCAAGGGTGAGGGAAATCGCTCTGAGCTGAAAGCTGACGGCTGACAGCTTATTTGCTTTCGCTGCTGTTGTTGTTGGACGGAGCGTCGTCGTTGATGAAGACGCAGGCGGCGAAGACGGTGGTCCAGAGCCCGTCTTTGTTGCCGATCGCGGACTGGGTGATGTTGGTCGTGCGGACGATCTTTTCCGACATCTTGAAGAGCTGCTCGCGCTCGTCCCAGGCGGTGTCGGGATTGAACTCGATGCCGAGAGTCGTCGCCAGCATGCTCGCGGCGAGGTCTTCGGCGTATTCTCCGGCCTTCTCGTCGGTCTCGCCGAAAGAATGGTGCTCGGAGAGATAGCCGTGCTGGTTGTCGTCGGCGGGGATCGCAACTCCGACCGAAGCGGCCACGAGCCGGTTCGGCTCGTTGGTGCTCTCGCGATCGTAAACGCAGAAAACGATCTCGCCGGGACGCAAGAGCTTCACGCCTTCTTCTTTGGATATCCGCTTACAGCCCGGAGGATAGATGCTGGAGACGAGCACGAGATTGCAATAGGCGAGACCGGCGGTGCGCAGCGCTAACTCAAAAGAGGCGAGCTTTTCCTTGTGGACTCCGACTCCTTTGGTGAAAAAAACTTTCTTTGGAACCATTTTTTTTCGTGTATAGCATTAAAAAACTTTCGTGACAACAAATTTCTTGGCCGCGGGGAAAAAATTATTCCACCACCGCCAGAACCGCTCCCGCCTCGAGCGCGTCTCCCGTCTTCACCCTCACCTCTTTCACCTCGCCGTCGATCGGGCAGCGCACCTCGTTTTCCATTTTCATCGCCTCGACGATCACCAAGCCCTGCCCGCGCTCGACCTTGTCCCCCTCCGAAACCAGCACGGCGATGACTTTGCCGGGCATCGGGACCGAGACGTTTTGGCGTCCTTGGAGTTGAATCCCCGATTGCAACCCGCCGACGCGCATTCGCCTCTCATCCAGCAGGTCGATGTGGTAGCTTCTCCCATCGACCAACACCCGGTACTCGTCCTCCATAATATCGACGTCCACCTCGAACGAGCGGTTGTCGACGATCAGCGAATAGTTGCTGAGTCCGGTCTTTTTGCCGTCGACCACGAACTCAGTGCCGTCCACCGCGACGCGATAAAGCGACTTGCCGATCTCCTCGATCTCGACGGTGTAGGTCTTCTCCCCGAGGCGCGCAATAAAAGCCATCTTGCCCTAGCTCCCCGACCCTTCCCAATTTTCGATTTTAGATCCTTCGACTTCGCTCAGGACAAGTTTTGGATTTTGGACTTCGTCGTGAGCTCAGTCGAACGATTGAATCGAAAATCTAAAATCGTTAGCTTTTCCATCCTTTTCCCGGCGTTCCGGGAATCGACCGCAGCGACGTCTTTCTCCCGCTGTCGCGCCAGCGAGATTTTTCCGCCGCGCCCCTTTGCACGAGAAGCACCGTGCGCTCCTGCTCGCGCCGGAGCGCCGCGATCGCCGCCGAGGCGAGGGCGATGTCCTTATGCGGCAAGATCTCCTCCTTGCGCATATAGCGGTACTCTTCGTCGATGAATCCGGTGTTGAAATTTCCCGCCATGAAGCGCGGATGGCGGAGAATCCACTGGTGAAACGGGATGTTGGTCTTGATGCCGCGGATCTGATACTCGCGCAGCGCGCGGCGCATGCGCACGATCGCCTCGACCCGGTCCTCGCCCCATACGATCAGCTTGGCGATCATCGGGTCGTAGTGGATCGGCACCTCGTCGCCTTCGTACACGCCGCAATCGTTGCGCACGCCGAGGCCTTCGGGAAGGCGCAGCCCTTCGATCCTGCCGGGGCAGGGCATGAAATCGTTTTCCGGGTCCTCGGCGTAAATGCGGCACTCGATCGCGTGGCCCGTGGGGCTGATGTGGCGCTGGCGCCAGGGAAGATAACCGCCGGCGGCGATCTCGATCTGCGCCTTGATCATATCGATTCCGACCACCCGCTCGGTCACCGCGTGCTCGACCTGAAGCCGCGTGTTCATCTCCAGGAAGTAGAAGTTCATATTCCGGTCGAGCAAGAATTCGAGCGTGCCGGCGCCGACGTAATGCACCGCGCGCGCGCCTTGAATCGCGATCCGGCCGATGTTGCGCCGCGCCTTGTAATCCAGGGCCGGCGCGGGGCATTCCTCGATGATCTTTTGATGGCGCCGCTGGATCGAGCACTCGCGGTCGTAAAGATGAACGACTTTGCCGTGTTGGTCGGCGAGGATCTGGACCTCGACGTGGCGCGGCCGGTCGATATATTTTTCCAGGTAGAGCCGCGCGTCGCCGAAAGAAGACGCCGCCTCGGAGCGCACCGCCCGGTAGGCCGACGGGATCTCGCGGCTGGAGCGGACCAGGCGCAAGCCTTTTCCTCCGCCGCCGGCGGCCGCTTTCAACATAAAAGGATAACCGACTCGCGTCGCCGCTCTGGCCACTTCTTCTTCGGAGTCGAGAATGTCGGAGCCGGGCACGATGGGGATGCCCGCGGCCTTGATGATCGCGCGGGCTTTGACTTTGTCTCCCATCTCATCGATCACCTGGGGCGACGGGCCGATGAACGTGATCCCCGCGGCCTCGCAAGCGCGCGCGAAATCGCTGTTCTCGGCGAGGAAGCCGTAGCCCGGGTGGATCGCGTCGGCGCCGCTCTTCTTGGCGATGTCGAGAATCCGGTCGATGGCGAGATAGCTCTGGGTCGAAGGCGGCGGTCCGACGAGGTAGGCGTAATCGGCGTATTTGACATGGAGAGATTCGCGGTCGGCCTCGGAGTAGATTGCGACCGTCTCGATGTCGAGCTCGCGGCAGCAGCGGACGATGCGCACGGCGATCTCGCCGCGATTGGCGATGAGGATTTTCTTAAACATAACCGGCGCTAGGCGGTAGGCTGTAGGCGTTAGTAAAAAATGCTCTCATTGACTACCGCCTACGGCCTACAGCCTTTCTACAGCGGGATATTGCCATGCTTCTTCGGCGGGTTCTGGTCACGCTTGTTCTTCAGCATTTCGAGCGAGCGGATCAAAACGGGGCGCGTCTCCTCGGGATAGATCACCTGATCCACGTAGCCGAATTCGGCGATCTTGAACGGGTTGGCGAACATCTCGCGGTAATTCGCCGCGAGCTCTTCGCGCGCCTTTTCCGGATCGCCCGCTTTTTCCAACGCCTCGCGAAACACGATGTTGATCGCGCCTTCCGGTCCCATCACCGCAACTTCTCCCGTCGGGTAAACCAGATTGACGTCGCCTCTGAGGTGCTTGCTCGACATCACGATGTAGCCGCCGCCGTACGCCTTGCGCGTGATCACGGTGATCTTGGGAACCGTCGCCTCGGCGTAGGCGTAAAGGAGCTTGGCGCCGTGGCGGATGATGCCGTTGAATTCCTGCGTCGTGCCGGGCAAAAATCCGGGCACATCGACGAAGGTCACGATCGGAACGTTGAAGCAATCGCAAAACCGGATGAAGCGCGCCGCCTTGACCGAGGCGTCGATATCGAGGCAGCCGGCCAGGTGCGCCGGTTGATTGGCCACGACGCCGACCGATCTTCCGCCGAGGCGCGCAAAGCCGACGACGATGTTGGGGGCGAAATTCCGCTGCACCTCGTAAAAGTATCCCTCGTCCATCACCGCGCCAATCAGCTCTTTCATGTCATAGGGGCGGTTGGGGTTATCGGGAACCAGATCTCTCAGCTTTCTTTCTTGCCGCGAGGGATCGTCGTCGGTCGGATGGAACGGCGGCTCTTCCTGATTATTGCTGGGCAGGAATCCCATCAGCTCGCGAATCATCAGGAGACATTCCTTTTCGCCTTCGGCGGAAAAATGGGCCACTCCGCTCTTGGCGTTGTGCGTCTCGGCGCCGCCCAGCTCTTCCTTGGTGACCTCCTCGTGGGTCACGGCCTTGATGACGTCGGGGCCGGTGATGAACATGTAACTGTTGGTCTTCAGCATGAAGATGAAGTCGGTGATGGCGGGAGAATAAACCGCACCGCCGGCGCAGGGTCCCATGATCGCGGAGATTTGCGGCACTACGCCCGAGGCCAGCACGTTGCGCAGAAAAATCTCGCCGTAGCCCGCGAGACTCACGACCCCTTCCTGAATCCGCGCGCCGCCCGAGTCGTTGATGCCGATCACCGGCGCGCCGTTTTTCATCGCCAGGTCCATGACCTTGCAGATCTTCTCCGCCACGACGCCGCTCAAGCTGCCGCCGAAGACAGTGAAGTCCTGCGCGTAAACGTAAACCAGCCGGCCATCGATCATCCCATAGCCCGTCACGACCGCGTCGCCGGGGATTTTCTTGCCGGCCATGTCGAAGTCGGTGCAGTCGTGCGTGCGCAGCCGGTCCATCTCGACGAAGCTCCCGTGGTCGAGCAGGATATCGAGGCGCTCGCGCGCCAGAAGCTTCCCTTGCTCGTGCTGCCGGCGGATCTTGTCCTCGCCGCCGCCCGCGTCGGCTTTTCGGTTAAGCTCCGTGAACTTTTCGATATTCTGCTTCAACCCCATGAAGGGTTCTTTCTCCTGAGGAAGAGACATGGTGAAATCCGGCGCATAATAGCAAACGAGCCTTGCGTGTCAATACAAAAGACGCCATTGCCTTGATGTTCCATAGTGAAATTGATAACTTACCTTTCTTCATATGCGAAAGAACGACGAAACTTTGCTGCTCGTTGCCGCCAGCGAAGGCGACGCCAATATGCTCTACGCGACGGCGTTCTTCGCCCCCGACCCATTCATTTTTTTCTCGCACAAGGGAAGAAAAAACATGGTGATGAGCGATCTCGAGATCGACCGCGCCAAACAACAGGCGGACGTGGACCATGTCCTGTCGCTTTCTCATTGTCAGTCGGAGCTTAGAAAGAAAGGCGCCCAGGCACCGACCACGGCAGATGTCCTGGAACTCATCTTTCACGAAAAAGGCATCCGCAACATCGTCGTTCCCGCTAACTTCCCGACCCTGCTCGCCGACGAACTAAGGGCGCGAAAATTCGTCCTTACCGTGAGAAAAGATCAGTTCTTTCCGGAGCGCGAGAAAAAAAGGTGCGACGAGGTGAGAAAAATTCGCGCCTCGCTGCGCGCCGCCGAGATCGGTCTGGAGGCCGGCATCCATACATTGAAGAAGGCCAAGATCGGCCGCGACCGCTACCTATATATAGGAGGCGCGCGGCTGACCTCGGAACGGCTCAAGACCGCGGTCAACACCGCCATCATGGCCGAGGGGTGGGTGCCGAGCCACACGATCGTTTCCTCGGGCGACCAGTGCTGCGACCCGCATCATGAGGGCAGCGGCCCGATCAAGGCACATACCTCGATCATCTTCGACATCTTTCCCCGCTCGCAAAAGACCGGCTACTTCGGCGATTTGAGCCGCACCGTCGTGCGCGGGCGCGCCTCCGAGCGCCTGAAGGAAGCCTACGTTACGGTCCAGGCCGGACAGGAAGTCGCGTATCGCGCGATCCGCCACGGCGCGGACGGCAAAGAAATTCACCAAAAGATTCTGGCGTTGTTCGAGCAGAGGGGGTTTCCGACCGGAAAGATCGACGGAAGGATGCAAGGTTTCTTCCATGGCACCGGCCACGGACTCGGCCTCGACATTCACGAGCCGCCGCGCATCTCTCCCGGCGCGGCCACGCTCCGCGCCGGCCACGTCGTCACCGTCGAGCCCGGACTCTATTATATAGGCATGGGCGGCGTGCGCCTCGAAGATGTCGTTCTCGTCACCAAGACCGGCAACCGAAATCTGACGCGCGAGATTCCTCAGTTTTTGGAGATCTAACCCTCACCCCTTCCCTCTCCCTCTGGGAGAGGGCGAGGGTGAGGTCTCAGCGACAAGGCAAAATGATTCATGGTCATTTCCGCAAAAGCATAAGGTGTTCTCGGATCTTTGGAGGGAGGCGAAGATGTCGCGCGCCGTGTTCGTTGTTATTTCTCTATTGACAACGCTGGCCGACGCCCACGGCCAATCCGACGGCTGGAAAAAAGAGTGGGAAAAAACCGTCGCAGCCGCTAAGAAAGAAGGCCAGGTGAGCGTCTACATCGGCGGCTGGGAAGCCGTGATCGAATCCGGCGCCTTTCAGAAGGCCTATCCTGAAATCAAGGTGACCTGGGTCGGCGGGCGCGGCGGCGAGACGGCCAAGCGCATCCTGGCAGAGCGCCGCGCCGGAAAATATCTAGCCGACGTGAGCAGCGAAGGCATCGGGTCGAATTACCGGACGCTGCACGCCGCCAACAGCTTCGATCCCCTCAAGCCCGCGCTTCTACTTCCCGAGGTGACGAACGAATCTCTCTGGTGGCAGGGCAAGCACCGCTACGCCGATCCGGAGGCGCAGTTTGTTTTCCGCTACGTCGGCCTCCCCCAGCGAGGGAACATCTCCTACAACACGAAGCTCGCAAGTTCCAAGGATATTCATTCCGTCTGGGACCTCGTCGATCCGAAATGGAAAGGCAAGATTGTCGCGCGGGACGTGAGGAGCCCCGGCCCCGGCAACGCGCCGATGCGCTTTTTCTACCATCATGCGGCGATCGGCCCCGATTTTATCAAGCGCCTCTTCGGCGAGATGGACGTGACGCTCTTCCGCGACTTCCGCCAGGGCGTGGACTGGCTCGCGAGCGGCAAAGCGATCCTCTGCCTTTTCTGCTCGGACATCGACCAGGCGAAGCAGCAGGGGCTGCCGGTGGATGAGTTCGCGAGCTTCAAAGAAGGCGCGGCGCTGCACACGCAGTACGGCACCCTCGCCTTCGTGAACCGCGCGCCGAATCCGAACGCGGCCAAAGTATTCATCAACTGGTTCCTTTCGCGCGAGGGACAGATCGCGCTGCAAAAATCCCTCAAGAGCGCGGATGAGGCGCCGGACTCCCTTAGGATCGATATCCCGAAGGACGACGTCAAGCCCGAGAACCGGCGCTTGGCGGGGGTCAATTATCTCGATCTGGACAGCAAACCCGAATGGACGGACATGAAGCCGATTCTCGCCGTCTTCGAAGAAGCGCTGGCGAAGAAAAAATGACCGAGCAGGGGCGGGTTTTAAACCCGCCCCTACAAATTACATGGCAACTATAAAACTAGGCATTGCCGGCCTCGGCAACGCCGGCCACGCGGTCATGCGCGATCTCGGCGCGATCTCCGGCGTCGCCCTCGCCGCCGTCGCCGACGTGAGGAAAGAGGCACTGGATTCTTTTCGCGCCAAAAATCCCGCAGTAAAATTCTTCGACTCCGTCGCGGCGATGTGCCAGAGCGGCGGCATCGACGCGGTTTGGATCGCGACGCCGAACGAGTTTCATGCCGAGCACGCCGTCGCGGCGGCGAGCGCCGGCAAGCACGTCGTCTGCGAAAAACCGATGGCGGTCACACTGGAAGAGTGCGACCGGATGATCGCGGCCGCCGCCGGCAACAAAGTAAAATTGCTGATGCACTCGAAGGCGGGCGACCCGCCCATCGAGAGGATGAGAGAGGTCGTCGCGAGCGGACGGTTGGGGCGGACGATTCAGATCAATTCGTGGAATTATAAAGGCTGGCTCAGGAGCGCGCGCCTGCCGGAGGAACTGGACACGGCCAAAGGCGGCGGCGTCGTTTACCGCCAGGGCGCGCACCAGGCGGACATCGTGCGCGCGGTCGGCGGCGGCATGGTGAAGAGCGTGCGCGCCGTCGCCGGCAAATGGCGCCCGCGCTTCGACACGGAGGGAAACTACACGGCGTTTCTGGAGTTCGAAGACGGCACGCCGGCGACGCTCGTGTTCAACGGCTACGGCGGCTTCGATATCACGGAGCTGACCTGGGGCATCGGCGAAGGCGGCTACGCGGCGTCGGATGATTCAGCTCGAGAGCCGGCGGCTCAAGGACCGATAAGCGCCGCGGCAAAATATTCCGCGCCGACAAGAGCGGAGCAGCGCCGGCGCGAAGGCGCGCGTAAGCAGCCGTTTTTCGGTTTGACTTTGGTGAGCTGCGAGAGGGGCGATATCCGCCAGTCGCCGGACGGACTCTATCTATACACGGACAACGGCCGGGAGGAGATTTCTTGCCCGCCGTTCCTGGACCGCGCCGGAGATCTATTAAAAATGTACGAGGCCGTGACGCAGAACCGGCCCGTATTTGCCGACGGAAATTGGGGCAAGGCGACGCTGGAGGTCGTCCTCGCCATCCTTCAGTCATCCAAGGAGCGCCGCGAGATCGCGCTCTCGCACCAGGTCCCCTCTTTTTAGTTGCCGATCTTCTCCATCAGATTGACGAGATCGTCGGCGTGCTCTTCCTCCACCGCTAGAATGTTCTCCATCAGCCGCCGCGTCGTGGGATCGTCGTTGCCGAGATAGCGGACGATCTCCCGATAGCTGTCGATGGCGATTCTTTCGGCCACCAGGTCTTCCTGGATCATTTCCGCGAGCGAGTTTCCCTCGACGTACTCCGCATGGCTCCGGGTCAGCAGCCCGGCGGGCGAGAAGTTGGGCTCGCCGCCGAGCTGAACGATCCGCTCCGCCACCTGATCGGCGTGGCCTTGCTCTTCGTTTGCGTGCTGCAAAAATTCGTCCGCCGCGACCTGAGCGTGAATCCCCGTGGCCATGAAGTAGTGGCGCCGGTAGCGGAGATTGCAGACGATTTCCGTCGCCAGCACGTCGTTTAAAATTTTCACGACGTTTTGCCGGTCGGCGCTGTATCCCGGCGTGACCGCGCCCTCCTCCATGTGCTGCCGCGCGCGCTCGCGCAATGTTTTGACGTCGGTTAAAAACGGTTGCGTGGTTGCCATGTTTCGCCTCCTTTTCCCTTCTAATTTCCTAGCGCGTTTTAGGAGAACGTCAACGGGGTGAAACCATGCCGTCACCGCCGGCTTAATGCGGAGGAACAGGGTGGGGGAGCTTTGGTTAGGAAATTGTGCTTGACGGCTCGTGAGCGTTTGGAGTAAGGATGGCGAAAAGTTTCCAATTCCGGCATTAGGAACGGGGCTATGGGGCCTTCGAATGCAAAAGGGCTGCTCTCTTCCATTAACCAAGGGATCACCGCGCCCAACGTTCCGGTCAACACTCTATCGGCGACGCAGAAGCCCAAGCTGCTCGATCAAGTCCGCCACGCGATCCGCATCCGGCACTACAGCCCGAGAACCGAGGAAACCTACGTACACTGGATCAAACGGTTTATCTTTTTCCATAACAAACGCCATCCGGTGGAGATGGGTGAAAAAGAAATCGCCCGGTTCCTCTCCAGTCTCGCAACCGACTCCCACGTAAGCGCCTCTACACAAAACCAAGCCTTAAACGCTGTCTTGTTTCTTTACCGCGAGGTTTTGCGTAAAGAGATCGGTTATGTGGAGGGAGTAGTGCGGGCAAAGCGGCCGCACAGGCTCCCGGTTGTCTTGACACGACAGGAGGTCAAATCAATCCTCGGCGTCCTCGGTCATTCCGATTGGCTCATGGTGATGCTCCTCTACGGCGCGGGCCTGAGGCTGCTGGAGTGTTTGCAGCTAAGGGTCAAAGACATAGATTTTGCCGGCAACCAAATTCTCGTGCGAGCCGGCAAGGGTGATAAAGACCGGCACACGATGCTTCCTGCAGCCGTGAAAGAGCCGCTCACCAAGCACCTTGACTTGATAAGACGACAGCACCAGCGCGACCTTGAGCACGGCACGGGGCGAGTTTCTCTCCCCAACGCCCTTGAACGCAAGTACCCAAACGCAGCCAAAGAATGGGTGTGGCAGTGGGTATTTCCCGCAACCAGTCACTACGCTGATCCAGCGACCGGAGAGAAACGCAGGCATCATCTGCACGAATCGGTCTTGCAAAAAGCGGTGAAACAAGCCGTGAAGAAAGCCGGAATATCAAAGCCAGCAACGCC
This sequence comes from Candidatus Binatia bacterium, assembly GCA_036504975.1. NCBI lineage: Bacteria > Candidatus Binatota > Binatia (SeqCode) > Binatia bacterium. Next base: position 13,192 of record DASXUF010000044.1, read on the forward strand.
GCATACCTTCCGACATTCATTTGCCACCCATTTACTTGAAGACGGGTACGATATTCGGACGGTCCAAGAGTTATTGGGTCACAAGGATGTCAGCACCACGATGATTTACACTCACGTGCTGAACCGAGGCGGACGGGGAGTCAATAGCCCAGCCGACCGGTTATGGTAGGTGGTAAGTCTAAACAAGCGGCCAGCCGAGATAGGCCGCCGATCGTTAGCGAGATAGGCCGCCGGCCGCGACGGCCTATCTCGCCTAGCGGAATATTGACAACTCGGCGTAGCCGGCGGATATTGCAACTGAATCGAATCTAAATGGTCGATCCGCATTAGGAGATAGGCAGACCAGTATTTTTCGCCGCCTATTGCGGGTCACTTAATAGTAGGTAACAAAATGAATCCCGCAACACTCCAAAAATTTCTTAGTTTGGGCGGTCTATTTTTAGACCTGATTGGGGCAGGATTGCTTGCCGTTGATGTAATCCGGCGATTCCACGGAATAAAACTCCTAGCGCCGCAAACGTATGATGATCTATCTTCATCGCCAAAGGAAAGCCCGGAGTTCAAAGCGTGGGAGAAAATAAACCTTCGATTCAACATTTGGGGTCTCGGTTTTCTTTTTCTTGGCTTTCTTCTTCAGATGCTTGCCAATTTTGTGTTCTGAGCTCCACTATGATCGCCACCACAAAGAAGACGCCCGTGAATATTACTGGCACGACTGCAAGAGTGCTGATGATATTTGGACGATTCATAACCACACCGACGACGAACAACATCATTCCCAAGATGAGCATCGGCAAAGTCGCCAACATCCACAACTCTGCTTTTCTACTGTCCCATCCCAACGTCGGCAGTAAGTTACCTAACCAACGGCTTGAGACCGCCCTTCGTTCGCGTTGCTCTCTCGGCGGCTCAGCCTTCACGTTGAACAAACCCGCTACGCGGGGGAAGCGTTGTCGTTGCATTGAGGCAAAGTGAAGGCGACACTACAGTCGATCTTCCGAGATAGTTTCTCGGGGTTTTCTCTCTCTCGCGCCATACCTCAGCACCATCGTAAAGCCGCC
>DASXUF010000045.1 GCA_036504975.1 Candidatus Binatia bacterium
CTCCATCCCTATATTCCCTCAATCCGAATGTCAATAGGTTTATTCAAAGCGCTTTTTCCATGGCTTGAGCGGGCATTGCTCCTGGCCGGAAAGCTTCTTTCTTTCTATATCTCTAAACATCCCGGTCTTCGAGTAAAGGAAGCTCAAGTATTTTGCCTTATAGGCCAATCGAATGAATGGCATTCGAAGAAAAATTCTTGATTTCTCACTTGGACAGCGAGAAAATCCCGATCAAGCTATTAGGAGGTTTTTGATGACTCTTTGGCAGCTAAAGGCCTTCGCAACCGTTAGACTTCACCCCGCCTTCCGTTTAGACTGACTTCCGAAAATCCATGTTGAAGTTTACGGTAATAACTTTATTTCCGCCCATGTTCGAATCTCCTCTGGGCCACAGCATTTTGAAAAAGGCCCAGGAGAAGGGTTTGATCTCCGTGCGACTCGTCGATCCGCGCGACTACACGACGGACAAACATCGCACGGTGGACGACGCTCCTTACGGCGGCGGGCAGGGAATGGTGATGAAGCCCGAGCCGCTGGTCGCGGCGATCGAGGACGCGAAAAAGAAACTGGACCGGCCGCGGGTCATTCTGCTCAGCCCGCAAGGAAAATTATTCGATCAGGCCGAAGCGCAAAGGCTCTCCCGGGAAAAAGAGCTGGTGCTGGTCTGCGGCCGCTACGAGGGCGTGGATGAGCGGGTTAAAGATTTTGTCGACGAAGAATTGTCCGTCGGTGATTATACTCTCTCCGGCGGCGAGCTGCCCGCGATGGTCGTGATCGATGCGGTGGCGCGTTTGATCCCCGGCGTCCTGGGAAATTTGAAGTCGCCGGAAGAGGAATCATTTTCCGACGGCCTGCTGGAGTATCCGCAATACACCCGGCCGGAAGAATATCGCGGCGTGAAAGTCCCGGAGGTGCTTCTCTCCGGCGACCACGAGCGGATACAGAACTGGCGCCGGGAAATGAGCCTCAAGCTCACGCAGGAACGCCGGCCAGATCTTATCAGCAAAGCGGGAGTTCGCGCGGAAGAAAAAAACATTCCTCGTTCCACGCCGGCCCGCGTGTACATCGCTCTCCTCCATCATCCCGTCTATGACAAGAACGGCGAAGTCGTCACCACGGCGGTGACGAACATGGACATTCACGACATCGCCCGCGCGGCGAAAACCTACGGCCTGAAAAAATTTTATGTCGTGACCCCGGTCAAGGCGCTGCAAAAATTATCGCTCAAAATCATCGCCCATTGGGAGGAAGGCTACGGCGCCGAATACAACCACACGCGCAAGGAGGCGCTGGCGCTGGCGCAAGTGAAGGATACCGTGGACGACGCGATCCTCGACGTGGAGCGGGAGTGCGGCGTCAAGCCGCGGCTCGTCGTGACCTCGGCCCGCGCGGGGAAAAACCGCACCTCTTTCGCTCAACTCAGGAACATGTTAAAGGTAAGCCCTGCGCCTTTTTTGCTCCTCCTCGGCACCGGGTGGGGCCTAACCGAAGAAATCCTGGCGCAATCCGACACCATCCTCGAGCCGATCGAGGGCGGAACAAACTACAATCACCTGTCGGTCCGCTCCGCGGCGGCAATTATTTTAGACCGGCTGTTGGGAACGGATTAGACTAAGGAGAATTTATGAATACCCTGGAGCAGCTCGAAGCCGAGCAGAGCAAAAAAGCAGTCGTGGACTTGAGGCCGGGAGAGACCGTGCGGGTGCACGTGAAAGTCGTCGAGGGCGAAAAAGAGCGGACCCAGGTTTTCGAAGGAATCGTGATTCGAATATCGGGCAAAGGCAGCCGCGCCACTTTTACCGTTCGCAAAATTTCCTACGGCATCGGCGTCGAGCGCATCTTCCCCTTCCATTCGCCTCGCGTCGACAAGGTCGAAGTGGTTTCGCGCGGAAAAGTCCGCCGCGCCAAGCTCTACTATCTCAGGGAAAGATCGGGCAAGGGCGCGCGGCTTTACGAAGAGGAAGGTTGAGAAGCGCGGATCTCGCCCTTCCCTTCGAACACGCCGCCTGAATGGATCTTGAGTTTTCCCGCCTCGATCTCGCCCTGAAAACGGCCTCCGGACAGGATTTCGATCCATCCATCGACTCGAACCCTGCCAACCAGACTGCCCTCGATGCGCAGTTGGCCGGCCGATATATTCGCCGCGACCTCCGCGTGGGGACCGAGCACGAGCAGCACGCCGGCCTTCACCTCTCCTTTGAAGCGTCCGTCGATTTTCACCGGCAGATCGAAAACGAGTTTCCCGGAAACCGCCGCGCCCTGTTGCAGCACAAGTCGCGGCTGTTCTTCCAAAAACGACGGATCCTTGCGGTCTTCTTTCATCACGGCTCCAGCCGCGCATTCTATACATGAAACCGGCGGCCATTTCAAAACGACCGGCGCCCGGTCGTGGTTCAATGTGTTTGCATATCGTTCCAATGTAGGGGCAGGCCCCCGTGCCTGCCCGGATTTTGGGCGACCACAGGGGGTCGCCCCTACAAGTTGCGAAACCGACCCATTGAAAGCGCCTACACCTCGGCCGGGAAACTGTGCTAGCATGTTTGCGATGGAGCTGTTCGATACCGGCCGCGACAAGGAGCGAAGCCGTCCCGTCCCGCTGGCGGAACGGATGCGCCCGTCCACCCTGGATGATTTCGTCGGGCAACAACACCTGCTCGGCCCGGGAAAATTGCTGAGGGAGATGGCGGCGGCGGGCGAGCTGCGCTCGCTGATCCTCTGGGGCCCGCCCGGAAGCGGGAAGACCACGCTGGCGCAAATTCTCGCGCGATCCGGCGGCGCCCACTGCGTTCATTTCTCCGCGGTCTCCTCCGGCGTCAAAGAGCTCAAAAAAGTCATCGAAGAGGCGGAGCGTCTCCACCGGATGGGAAAGCCGACGGTCCTCTTTGTCGACGAGATTCATCACTTCAACAAGGGGCAGCAGGACACTTTTCTGCCGCACGTCGAGCGCGGCATTCTCATTCTGATCGGCGCCACGACCGAGAATCCTTCGTTCGAAGTCATCTCTCCGCTGCTGTCGCGCTGCCAGGTGCTGGTGCTGCATCCGCTCTCCGCCGAAGAGATCGATACGATCGTCGGGCGCGCGCTCAACGACGAGAAATCAGGCCTGGGAAGTTACCGCCTGGAGCTGACGCCGGAGGCGCGCGGGTTTCTCGTCGAGCAGTCGCAAGGCGACGCGCGCATCGCTCTCAACGCCCTCGAAACCGCCGCGGCTCTCGGCCGGCGCGACCAGGGCAAAAAACAGATCGATCTTCCGGCCGTGCAAGAAGCGCTGCAGAAAAGAGCGTTGCTTTACGATAAGGCCGGCGAGGAGCACTACAACGTCGTCTCCGCTTTCATCAAGAGCATGCGAGGAAGCGATCCGGACGCGGCGCTCTACTGGCTGATGAGAATGCTCGAAGCCGGCGAAGACCCGCTTTTCATTGCGCGGCGCATGATCATTCTCGCCGCGGAGGACATCGGCAACGCCGACCCGCAGGCATTGCAGGTCGCCGTGGCAGCGAAGGACGCGCTCCATTTTGTCGGCCTTCCCGAGGGGCGGATCCCGCTGGCTCAGGCAGTGACCTATTTAGCGACCGCGCCGAAGTCCAACGCATCGTACAAGGCCATGCTCGCGGCGGCGAAAGACGTGGAGGACAAAGGCGCTCTGCCGGTGCCGCTGCACCTGCGCAACGCGCCGACCGAGCTGATGGAGAAGCTGGGTTACGGCAAAGACTACCGCTACGCGCACAATTTTCCCGGCCACGTCGTCGAGCAGCAGCATTTGCCCGACGCGCTCAAGGGAAAGACCTATTACTCCCCTTCCGAGTCCGGCTACGAGAAGGCGATCAAGGAAAGATTGAAAGGCTGGAAGGAAAAAAACCGCGAGAAATAAATTGACTCTTCCCGCCGCATGCAACGCCCCCTCGTCACGCCCTCTTTTTTGTCCTTGCCAATGCCGTTTCGCTTATAGTAGCTTTCGACTTGGTTGATTCGCCGCATGCTTCTCGTTCCGACTTTGTGAGGTCGTCATGAATACACACGGGCATCTTTTCTCAGTCGCCTTTGGGATCGGCGCTCTCCTCTTGGCTGCGACCTGTGAAGCGGCCGCGCCGGCACCGGAGAAAGTTCGGACGATCACTCTGGGTTTCGTCTCTAAAAAAGCTCCTGCGGAAGTCGAACCGCAATTTCGAGATTTCGTCGACTACGTGGCCAGAAAGCTCTCCTCTTCCTCGACCCCCGTGGAGGGCAGAGTGATCATCGCGCCGTCCCCGCTGCAGCTCGCGAAGCTCCTGCAGGAGAAGAAGGTGGATTTTTACACCGACAGTCCCTATCCCACGTATGTCATCAACAAACAGGGGGCCGCGCGACTGATACTCCGGCGCTGGAGAGGGGGAATGGCGGAATATCGCGGCGTCCTCTTCACCCGGAAAGACGGCGGAGCGACAAAGCTCGAAGATCTTCGCGGCAAGGTGATCGCCTTTGAGGATCCGGGATCGACCTCGGGTCATTTTCTGCCGAAGGTCTTCCTGCTGCGAAAAGGCTTCAGGCTCGCCGAGAAGCCGGGAACTGAAGCCAAAGTTGCCGCCAAGGAAATCGGCTACATCTTCACCTACTCCACCAATAAAATCGTCGATCTGGTCGGCTCGGGAAAAGCCGCGGCCGGCGCGTTCAGCAATGACGATTACGCCAGGCTCGGCGAACATAGCAAAACCGGGATCGCCATCCTAGCGGAAACGGAGGCGTTTCCACGCAGCCTGGTTTCCGCCCGAAGGCTCCTGGACCCGGCCCAGCTCAATAGGTTGAAAGAAGTCATGCTGGCAATGCATCAGGACGACGAAGGCCGGAAAGTTCTGGAAAAATTCGACAACACGACCAAGTTCGATCTCTTGCCGGGCGGCGAGGAGGCGGTCCGGAAGAAGCTCGTAGCGCTTTTCCGATCCGGTGAAAAGACATGAAAGCTCCTCGGAAGATAGCCATGAGAACACGAATCCGCCGCCTCACCCTCATCGTTGCGACCGCCACGCTCGTATCGTCGATGATGCCTGGCGCGAAGAGCTGGGCCCAGCGTTCCGGAGACGCCACCGCCAAAACGATCACGTTGGGAATCGTTTCCAAGAGACCCCAGGCCCAGGTCGAAGCCGAATTTCGCGATTTCATCCGCTACGTGGCGCAAAAATTTTCCTCGCCTTCCGCCCCTCTGGCAGGCAAGGTCGCCGCCGCGGCCAACGTCTGGCAATTAGCCAAGCTCCTGGAAGAGGACAAAGTCGATTTTTACATGGACAGCCCCTACCCCACCTACCTCATCAATCGGCAGGGCGCCGCCATACCACTCCTCCGGCGCTGGAAAGGCGGCGCGCCCGAATACCGCGCGGTCATCTTTGCGAAGAAGGACGCCGAAGCGGTCCGCCTCGAAGACCTGCGCGGCAGGATCGTCGCGTTGGAGGATCCAGGCTCGACTTCCGGCTATTTTCTGCCGAAACTTTTCTTCGTAACCAAGGGATTGAAGCTCTCCGAGAAGACGTCACTCGACGCTGCGGTGTCTCCATCGGAGGTCGGCTACATCTTCACCTACTCCGCGGCGAAAATCGCCGAAATGGTGCTCTCGCGGACAGTGGCGGCCGGCGCGTTCAGCAACGAAGACTACGACCGGCTCGACGCCAAGAGAAAAGCGGAGACCGTTCTCCTGGGAGAGACCGAGAATTTTCCCCGCCATTTTGTCTCCATCCGAAAAAACCTGGACCCGGCGGCGGCCAACCGGCTGCAAGAAACTCTCGTCCTGATGCATCAAGACCCCGCGGGCCGCAAAATTCTGGAGCGGATCGACAACACGACCAAGTTCGATTTTGCCCCCGGTGGGGAAGCGGCGGTCCGGTTCAAGCTCCAGGAAGTATTCGGTCCCCAGCCCTAACCGGCAGTGAAATGAGAAAACTTCTCGTCGCCGTACGGCAACGGCTCGGCGCCGTGAGAATCGTGCGCCCGCTTTACCGCGCGCTCCCCTCCGGAAAGCGCTGTAAAGAGTGTCTCGTCCCTTTCCTCGGAATATTCTCCGTTCCCTTTCGTTTGATCCAGATTCGCCCCTCGCGCAAAAACCCGAGCCTCTGCACTCTCTGATACGAGCTGGCTCCCCCGGGCGGGGAGACGCGAAACGTCTCGGTCATGTTCGTGGACGTTCGCGGTTTCACCGCCCTCGCGGAGCGCCTTTCTCCCGCTGAAGTCGCCGGACGACTGAACCGATTTTACGCGCTGGCGACTCAGGCAATATTCCGTCGCGATGGAACCTTGGACAAAATGGTGGGCGACCAGGTGATGGCCTTCTTCGGCGCGCCGCTTCACCAGCACGATCATCCCCAGCGGGCGATCGAGACGGCTGTGGAGATCATTCGCGGAGTGATGAGCGAAGCAGAGGGATTAAAAGTCGGCGCCGGCATCGCCACCGGCGAGGCCTTCGTCGGCAACGTCGGCGAAGGCGCGGTCAGGGACTACACCGTGCTGGGCGACACGGTCAACGTGGCGGCCCGCCTCCAGGGCGCCGCCGCCGCGGGAGAAATCCTTGTCACGGAAGAGAGCTATTCGCATGTCGAGCCGCAATTCCCCGGCGCGCCGCGAAGAGAATTGGAGCTGAAGGGAAAGAGTGGAACGGTGGTTGCGCGCCTGATCGCGTGATCGTCGCGATAGATCGCGCTTGACCTATCCTGACGATGTGGAGTATGGCTTCATCCCGCGCCAGCATTAGCCCTCTAGCGCAAACTTTGCTAGAGTGTCGGTTTAGGAGGTCTCGATGAGCAAGGTCGAAAATATCGAACGAGAAATTCAAAAGCTCACACCGTCTGAACTCAAGGCATTTCGGAGGTGGTTCCACGAGTATGATTCCGAGGAGTGGGACCGACAAATTGAGGAAGATGTTGGGACCGGCAAGCTTGACCAATTAGCAGAAGAAGCCTTGGCGGCACATCGAGCTGGAAAGACTAAGGAGCTTTGAGACATTTTGCTGCTCCTAGCTTTTGGACCTGCTATCGGACCCTTCCGAAATCGGTTCGCGAACATTAACTTATGCAAGTCTCAATCCGGCTTGCCGTCTTAAGCTACTAGGCGTGAGTCGCCAGGCACGAGGAGAGACACATGAAGATCTGTGAAAATCGGCTCATCTTTTTCCTTGTCATCGCGTCCCTGGGAATCCTCTTGGGAGGGTGCACGTCATTTGTGCGAGTCTCTCCCGAGTGGGTCATCGGCACGCCAGCGTGCGATACTAGGTTGGCCGTGTATAGTCGCTCCTATTTCCAGGCACGTTACCAGGCACAGGTCTTTGCCTCGACGTTTTTAGCCGGATCGATCTTCGCCGTGGCGGCGATGAGTCAGTCGCAAGACGTGGACCGCTCGAAGCAGCGCTTAAAGACTGGTCCCTTCGAGCAGCTGCTCGGAGACTTTGACGTCCTAGCATACGTCACGCAAGAGGCAAAAACAGTACTTAGTCAGTCTCGTCCTTTCGCGATCAAGCTCTCGGAAGATCCGACTGCGACGAGCCGCATCATCACTGAGGTTCGATCTAGGGAAGCCCCAACAACCGTTCGCACGACCGCACCCGAGGGTGCCTCTCAGCACTGCATAGGCGCCATCAAGGTAACATACGGTCTCGGGGCAAGAACTGGCTTCGAGCAGATCGGATTCCGTAAGTCCTACCGGCCCTTCATTCACGTTGTCGGCGCCATTCACAGGGCTGACGGCGAGCGTGTGTTCTGGAGAGACGCGGTCATAGCCTTCGGCCCCGTTCGGTATCTTGGGAGTGGTGCGGATGCCGATCAGATCCAATCCAAGGAGCTTATCGAAGGCCTGCAAACCGCAGCCCGTGATGCGTTAGGGCTCCTCGTCAAGAGCTTGAACGGCGACCCGATCACCGAACGAGCAATGCTCGTCGATGGCAGCGACTCCGATCTCGCGCTTTGAAACTAGCGACAAAATATCATTACTATCACAACAAATCGAATGGACAGCCAGACTCTCAAAAAAGTAGCCTGCCCCCTCTTTCCCCCTCCTCGTTCCAGGCCCGCAAACAATGAGTGAGGACGCCAAGAAGCCGATGGAAGAGAACACCAAGAGGGAATTCGATGCGCTCCACGCACTGAGCGAGCAGGCTTGGCGAGATTGGGACCATAAATCTCGCCACGAGTGGCGACTTAGTTTTGGCTTGTGGGCAGCTCTGCTTGCAGCATCGGCCGCAATATTACAGACCACCTTCAGACCACCACTGGCGGCCGTCCTTGTTGGTGGAATCATCGCGCTCGTGCTCCACATTGTATTTCTAGCCTGGATTCAAGGAAGGCTTAGAGAATACAGAAGCGAATACCTCGAACTTCGCGCTCGAATGCCGGCTCCGGTAACACCAGCCAAACCCACCGGTCGGGGAAGATCTTGGTGTGAAAGTCCCTCGGTTTGGACGCAGGCGGGCATAACTCTATTACTCGTCGGGATTCTGGGCTTGGTTGCGATGTCGGAACCCTCACCGAGCAGGCAGCCGCCAAAAGGGATAAGTGATTAGCTAGGCTTAACTTTAGCTGCTGCGGACGGGCCCGCAAGCGTAATGTCGGTACGAGCCGCAGAGCTGGCCCGCTGCAGAGCATGACGCTAGGCAAATTCGACTCTGATCCTGTTTGCATCGCACAATGCCCCCGAAGCCCACGGAGAAAATAATACGATTTCTCAAAACAACCGGATACCGGCTTTGGCAGCCAGTTCGCTGGATGGATGAGCATCATGGATTCATGACGTTCCTTGCTACCGTTGTTATCGGCGGACTGACCGTGTCCGGAAAAATGGGGGTCAGAAAAATGGGGGTCAGAGAACTTTTTTCTTGACGACGTTGTAATCTGGCGATAGGTTCCGGACAAATCTATCGGACATTTGAGACGCCGCATGGCACGATCGCCACGAATCACCATTCCCGCTTATCCCCATCACATTATCCAGCGGGGAAACAACCGCGGTGCTACGTTTTTCACCGATGATGATTACCGGTTTTTCTTGGAATGCCTTCGACAGGCCAAGAGCAAATGTCAGTGCAAGATATTTGCCTACGTCTTGATGACCAATCATTTCCATCTTTTGGTCGAACCGGCTAAAGTTGGAGATCTTGGTCGATTCATGCAGAGCGTGGGACGAAGATACGTCAGGTACGTTAACGAGACCTATGGTCGTTCGGGCACGTTATGGGAAGGGAGATTTAAAAGTGCGGCCGTAAGTCGAGATGAGTATTTGATAGCGTGCAGCCGATACATCGAGCTAAATCCCGTGAGAGCCGGCCTGGTAACACAGCCGAAAGAATATCGTTGGAGCAGTTATCAGCACCGGGCATTGGGCATGGCGGATCGTTTGCTGGATGAGGACCCTTGGTACAGCGGGTTGGGGGCGACTAAGACAGAAAGACAAGAGAAGTACCAACACTGGGTAGACTCGCAGATCTCTCAAGGAGAGTGGGAGCAAATCCGACAAGCGACGCAACGGGGTCGCTTGATCGGACACGAAGCATTTCAGAAACAAATAGAAGCGGTGACGGGGCGGCGTTTAGTAGGCGAAGTGCGGGGGCGACCCAAGAAAACGACAGCGAGCAGAATCGAAAAAGTTCTCTGACCCCAATTTTTCCCCCAATTTTTCCCGCTTGTATCGGTCGTTATGGAGCGGCTCTTGAGTCGGCTAACTTCCGGTTCCAGCCGGCCGCGGCTGAACCGACTCGTTTAGGCAATTATTCGGGATCAGAAGTGGAAATAGAAAGAGGAAGAGCCTGTAGGCCGTAAGGCCGAATAACGAAAAAGAAGGAGGGAGCTATGGCGACAAAACGAAAGAGCAGTAAGGGAGGGCTGGATCGCAGGGAGCTGTTGATGCTGGGTCTCGCGGGCGCATCTGCACTTGTCCTAGGCAAGGGTAGCAGCGTGTTAGCTGCAGAAGCAAAAGGGGTAAATATAAAAACCGGCAAGGAGCTTGATTCAATGGTCCCAGGCTTCCCGAAAGTACGGCTGCGCGAGTTCACGCTCCAGGCCGGGGCGAGCACCAAAGCTACAATGAAAAACCCCATGATCTGCGAGTGTGGCCAGGGCGCCTTGGAGGTGACACAGGACGGTAAGACGTTCACAGCGAAAAAAGGTCATGTCTGGACGTGCAAAGAGGGGTTGGTAGAAGAGACCGCTAACAAAGGGAAGACCGTAGCGACCATGCGCGTCTTCGACTTGCTGCCGGCGTAGCCTGAGCCTCATGTAAAAAGGGGGAGGAGGAGATTGGGGTCAGAGAACTTTTTTCGAAGATACAAGTGGAAGCGATGACCGGCAGCGGGTAGTAGCGAAGCGCGGGACGCTGTAAAAAGTTCTCTGACCCCACTGCTGCCACTGCTGCTCCGGTCAACGTCGCCGCCCGGCTCCAGGGCGCCGCCGCTCCGGGAGAAATCCTTATCACAGAGGAGCTACTCGTTCGTCGAGTCGCAGTTTCCCAATGAGCCGAGAAGAGAATTGGAGCTAAAGGGAAAAGGTGGGACGGTCGTGGCGAGGGTCATTGCGGCTTTTAATGTTTAATCTGCCGCACCATACCCTGTCCCGGACAGTAGGTGTAAGTCTGGCGATCGAGTACTTTAGCGCCGTCTCTGTAGAGCCAGTCGAATTCCAAGCAGTGCGATACGCCTTGGTATTCGAAATCGAGCCGCGTAATAGTAATGAATTCCGTTCTGGTTCCGATTCTTCCGCGCTCGTAGCGTTTCTCGGTGACCTGCCTGGTTTCACCTTGTTTCCAATAGCCCACCGGAAACTTTAATCCGCCGGAAAACGTTCTAACACCCTCCTTGCTTGAATCCGAGACTCGGCCCAGACCATTCTTCACTTCATTCAAGGCGAACAACTGGAGTTTAATTCCTCCCTTCTCGTCCCGGTTTGTCCTCTCATAGACTAGGAGCGTCTCCCCCGTGTCGGGGTGTTCCCATTCCATCGGCCCTTTGATCTCCTTGTGCTCGCGGTCGCCAAATCGAAGCTCGGCGTTAGCCATTTTCAAGTCTCTGGCGCCATCCCATTCCGCCCCCGCCCAAAGCTCGACTGGGATAAACCTCTCCTTCTTGACGGAATCGAACGCGGCGTCCCATACGTCTTGACCGGCCGTTGCAGCGAAGCCGGCGACCGGCGACGCGGCGAGAAAGACGGCCAGCAAGATGGACGGCGTTTTACCCACTCGGAGACTTGGCATTATTTAAACGTGATCAACGAGAGAGTGGTAAACTGAAACTGCTTGTGCGCCTCGGACGGCAGCACGGTAAATTGGTGAAACGTGTATTCCTGCTCGTATTTTTTCTCGGCGATCATACCGTCCATCGGCACGACGACGTTGTAGCGGTGCATGCGCGCCGCGGTCGTCGCGGTGTAAAGAACCGCCGAGTTGGTCGAAGCGCCGGTGACGACGACGGTCTTCGTCCCCTTCTCCTTGAGAAGCGCCTGGAGCTCTCCGCCGTTGAACTTATCGAAGCCATCGGGATAGATCACCGGCTCGTTCTCCTTCCGCTTCAGCGGCGACGCCACTTCCCCGAGCGGCTTGCCCTTGGCCGAGGCCGAGACCGAATAGATGATCGGCACGGCCGCGGCTCTCGCCTTTTCCAGAAATTCCCCCATGGCCGGCATGAGCTTGGAGCAAACCTGGCCGGCGTCGTGACAGCGTGCGTTCAGATCGAGAACCAAGATGGCGGTCGTCTTGCTGTCGAGCGTCAACGGCTTCGCCTCGGGCCTGTTGGGACCCTCCTGCGCCGCCAGAACGGCAGAGAACAGTAGGACACCAGTGACGACTAAACTACGCACGGGTATCATGGCTCCCTCCTTTTTCAGCCAGATCCTCCTGAGGCGGACCCGCCGTGCATTGTGGCGGGGGCTGATCCGCCAATCTTTTAGGCGGAGCCTTATCCCAATCCGATTTAAAAGTCCATCCACGGCTCCGCGTTGACATCCTGGCGCCCTATCGGTACTCTCAAGAAAAATCACGATATACGGGTCGAGAAAAACTATGGTGAAGTGGCGCTGGCACAAATGGCTGACGGACTCGGAACAGCGACGCAGGCTTCAGCTCCTGGCCGAGGTCCCGCTGTTCGCCGGTCTCAACCGGCGGCATCTCGGCAGGCTCCTGGTCAAGGTGTTCGAAAAAGAATACCGCGCCGGCGAGATCATCTTTCGCGAAGGCGACCCGGGCAAAGCGCTCTTCATCGTCCTCGATGGCAAAATATCGATCGCCCGGGCAGCCGACGGCTTTGAAAAACCGCTCGCGCTCCTCGGCCCCGGCGCCTATTTCGGCGAGCTGGCGCTGATCGACGACCAACCGCGCTTTGCCGGCGCCCGCGCGGACGAGGATTCTCTCCTGCTGATCATGTACAAGAGCCACTTCGACGAACTGATCGAAGGCCACAAAACGCTCGTGATCAAAGTCATGGAAAATTTGCTCAAGACCCTCGCGGGCTACGTCCGCTCGGATCACACCCGCGGCTCGCTTCGCCCGGCCAAAACCGCCGCCGTCTCGATCGCCGATCAAACCGCGGAGAGGACGCGCCGTTGACTCGAGGTCTGCCCGCCGTGCCCGCGGAAGACTCAGCCTCTAGACGCTGGTTCCCGCCGCCGCCGTCGATCGTCTGGACAGTGGGAATTGCGCTGGTCGTGCTGATCGCCTACGTCGCCACCGACGTCGTGGTGCTCTTTATCCTCTCCGCCGGGCTAGCCTACGTCATCAATCCGCTGGTGAAGATCGCCGAAGCATTCGCAATCAAACGGGAGATCGCGGTCTCCGCCATCTACATGATGATTATCCTCGCGCTCGCCGCCGCGGCCAACTTTCTTCTGCCGAAGCTCCGCTCGGAGATCGACACGCTCGCGTCGGGCTCGCCCTCCTTGACCGAGCAGCTCGACCGGGCGGTCGATAATCTACAACGCGACATCATCGCCGAGGTCCCCGCCGTGCGCCACTTCCTGGGAGAGCCCGAGGCGCGGAACGAACGCCTCAGCGCGTTGCTCGAGCGGCAGACGGCCAACCTGCCCAACCTTCTCGGCCACATGGCGTCGATCGCGGTGGTTGTGTTTCTGATTCCGGTCTTTTCTTTTTTTCTCCTGCGCGACAGCCGAAAGATCCTGCGGTTGTTCATGGACCGCCTGCCGGCGGTCCACATCGAAACCTCGGTCGCCGTCTGGTGCGAGATCGACCGAATCATCGGCCGCTACATCCGCGGCCTGGCGCTCGACGGCCTGGTAATCGGCACCATCGCGGGCCTGGGCCTCTGGGCCTTCGGCGTCAACTACCCCTTGCTTCTCGGCACCTTCTCCGGCATGGCCAACGTCGTTCCCTACGTCGGCCCGTTTTTGAGCGGCACGGTCGTCGCGCTGATCGCGATGATCCAATTCCAGAGCTTCGCGCCGCTGGCGAAAGTCATGATGCTTTACCTCGGCATCAAGTTTTGCGACCTCGCGTTCATCCATCCGATGACGGTCGGCAAAAGCGTCCATCTTCATCCCATCTTGCTCCTGGCCTCCATCCTCGTCGGCGGGCACGCCTTCGGCCTGATCGGCATGGTGATCGCCGTGCCGACGGTCACGACGCTGCAAGAGGTCGCGAGACTCTTGCTGGAACACCGGCGGGACCGCGCCGGCCTGAGCCGAGCTCATCGCGGCAAAAACCTTCCGCTGCCGGCTTACGTCTGCTGACATGAGCGATAAGGCGCGGCCGGTTGATCTCGCGCCGCAATGCGGCATTTGCGGCACCTTGCTCTCCGGGCCGCTCGCCCGCGTCTTCCGTCTCGCCGGCATCAAGCGCAGCCCGCGCAATCCGAATATCTGCAGCCGCTGCGATACTCACGTCCATGAAGGACGCCTGGTCGAGATGACGGTGGTTTTCGCCGACCTATCCTCGTTCACCGAGCTGACGCAGGAGCTGGGCGCCGAGCGGACGCACGAGGTAGTGGACGCGTTTCTAAAAATGGCGAGCGCCGCGATCACCAAGCACGGCGGCTTCATCGACAAGTACATCGGCGACGCGGTGATGGCGCTCTTCAACGTGCCGATTCGCCACGTCGATCACGCGCGGCGCGCGGTCGCCGCGGCGTTGGAATTGCAGTCGGGCATGGCGGCGTTCAGCGAACGTTTTCAAATGGACCTCAAGGCGGCGGTCGGAATCGCCTCGGGATGGGCGCGCGTCGGACGCCTCGGCTCGGAAGAGAGCAAAGACGTCACGGCGATCGGCGACGTGGTGAACTTGGCGGCTCGGCTGGAAAGCAAAACCAATCCCGGCGAAGTTCTCGTCAGCCACGATGTCTATGAGAAAGTAGCGGCCGATTTTCCCGGCGTCGCGGAGGAACGGCTCGCGCTCAAAGGGTTTCGCGATCCGGTGGGGGCGCATCGCTTGCAGGCGAGGACGGATTTGTCACGCGCCATCGAAACGCCGGAAAGCGAGCCCAAGCGCAGCGTGAGCTGGGGCGCGGTGATCTTCGGCATCCTGGGCGCGCCGTGCGCCGTCACGACTATGGTAAGTCCGCTGGCCGTAGCTCTCGGCGTGGGAACGCTTTTCGGGCTCTCCGGAGTTCTCACCTACCTCGATCAAAGCCCGTTTCGCATTCCAGTGCTTATTGTGGCGGCGCTCGGAGCGCTCGCCAATCTCTATACTCTGTGGCATGCGCGGCAAATTCGCAGAGAGGCTCAAGGGGAAGCGATCGGCATGACGCGGCTGGAGAAACGGCGCACGACCGTCGTGCTGGGAACGGCGGTCGTCACTCTCTTCATGGTCGTCTTCGAAGTCATCGCGCACAGAATTCTGCACTCGGGCTCTTCCTGAAACGATCGGCCCGCGCGTCAAACTTTCGAGTGCAGTTGCGACAGCCTGCGCTCGGCGACTTCGGTGATCGCCGCTTTAAGCTCGGGATGAGCATCCAGCAAGCGGCGAAAGTCCGCTGCGTCGAGCGCCAGCAGTTGGCACTCCTTCAGCGAAGTCACCGTCGCCGTGCGCACCGTGTCGCGCAGCAGCGCGATCTCGCCGAAGTATTGGCGCGGTCCAAGCCGGACGGGGTAAGGCTGGACGTCAACTTCCACCTCGCCGGACATAATGAAGAACATGGAGTCCGCCGGCTCGCCGCGGCGCACCACAACGTGATGGGCCGGAACGATCTCGCGCTTGAGCAAGCCGGCGATCTCGGCGATCCGGGTGGCGTCCAGTCCCGCGAACAACGGCATCCTCGCAACGGTTTGCCAGGTGACGACGAAATCGCGTTTGCGGATCTCGGTGGCAAAACCGGTGGCGAGAATGCCCGCGGGTATCGCGAACATCGCGATCCCGAGAATCATCACCATGCCCCCCAGCATCTTGCCGGCCGGCGTGATCGGCACCATGTCGCCGTAACCGACGCTCGCCATCGTCACGATCGCCCACCACATCGTGTGCGGGATGCTGGCGAAAATATCCGGCTGCGCGTGGCGCTCGAGCATGAACATGACGCCCGATTCGACGACCAACAGCACGACCATGACGAGGAGCGCCGCGAGTAGCGGCCGGCGCTCAGCGCGAAGGACCGCCACGAACAGAGACAAGCCGGGCGCGTAGCGCGCCATTTTGAGCAGACGGAGGAGCCGGAGCACGCGGAGCCAGTCCGAATCGATCGGAAAGAGCAGACCCGCGTAAAACGGCAACACCGCCAGTAAATCGAAGACGCCAAACGGCGAGGCCGCGTAGCGCAGTCGCGCGCGCCACGGCCGTGAGGCGCCTATCGGATCGCGTTCGGGCGCCGCCCAGCAGCGCAGCGCATAGTCGAGAGTAAAAACGGCGACGGTGAAGATTTCGATGGCGGCGAAGAGAGCGCCGTACGCGGCACGGAGCGACTCCATCGTCTCCAGGGCGACGGCACTGACGGTCGCAACGATCACGGCCACGAGAAAAACACTGACACAGATTCTCGTCCGTGACCGAGACTCGCCCTCCTCCAGCGCGTCGTGGAAACGCGCTCTCAGGCTACGGTTCGTATCGGCAGGCACAACGGCCCCTCATTACCGTAGGAAGCTGCAAATGTCCAACTTAAAGATCCCGATGTAATGATCCTATCTTGCCGGCGGTCAGAAAAGTCCCAGCTACAAGGCGTGCGCCGATCTGACGAGCGCAGGCGTACTATTTTCAGTACGTCGAGCGAGGCAGATCAAGCACAACGCCGTAGATGGGCTTTTATGACTGCCGGGCGGGGTCGTAGCCGAGGACGGGTGATAGCCAGCGCTCCACTTCCGCAACCGCCATTCCCTTGCGCGCCGCGTAGGATTCCACCTGATCTTTGCCGACCGCGCTCACGGCGAAATATCTGGACTCCCGATGGGCGAAATAGAGACCGCTGACCGCGGCGGCGGGCAGCATGGCAAAATTTTCCGTCAATGTGATGCCGGCCGCCTTTTCGACTCCGAGCAAATCGAAGAGGATTCTCTTCTCCGTATGGTCGGGACAGGCGGGATAGCCGGGTGCCGGGCGGATGCCCTGATATTTTTCGGCGATCAAATCTTCGTTCGAAAGATTCTCGCTCTTGCCGTAGCCCCAATCGGCGCGCGCGCGTTTGTGCAGATATTCTGCGAACGCCTCGGCCAAGCGGTCCGCCAGCGCCTTGGCCATGATGGCGTTGTACTGATCGTAGTCCTTCTCAAAGCGCTCGGCCAACTCCTGCGCGCCGTGACCCGTCGTCACGGCAAACGCGCCGACGTAATCTACCAGGCCGCTCTCGCGCGGCGCGACGAAATCGCTGAGCGACAACTGCGGTTTGGCAGCCTGGTTTTCCTTTTGCTGCCGCAGCGTGTGAAAACGCGTGAGCTCCTTGGCGCGTGAAGCATCCGTATATAGGACGATATCGTCACCCACGCTATTCGCAGGAAAAAAACCGTACACGGCGCGCGCGGTCAGAAGTTTCTTCTCGACGATGTCGCTCAAGAGCTTTTGCGCGTTAGCGAAGAGTTCCCTGGCCGCGGGCCCGCGCGCCGGATCGTTCAACAGATCCGGATACCGCCCGCGGAGCTCCCACGTATGAAAAAAAGGCGACCAGTCGATATACGGTACCAACTCCCGCAATGGGAAATCGCCCAGAGTCTTCGGGCCGGTGAATTCCGGCACATGGATATGCGATTCGTCCCAGTCGATGTGCAGTTTTTTCCGCTCCGCTTCCTCGTAGGTCAATAGTTGAACCGCCGCCTTGGCCTCGTAGGCCCTGCGGATCTCCTGCTGCTCGGCGCGGTTTTTCGCGTCCAGTTCCTTTCGGCTCTGGGACGTGGCCAGGCGGCCCACGACCGGAACGGCGCGCGACGCGTCCATCACGTGGATGGTCTCGTGCCGGTAGGCGGGCGCGATTTTCACCGCCGTGTGCCTCTTGCTCGTCGTCGCGCCGCCGATGAGAAGCGGCACGCTGAGGCCGCACCGCTCCATTTCTCTCGCGACGTGCACCATCTCATCGAGGGACGGCGTGATGAGACCGGAGAGGCCGATGATGTCGGCCTTTTCCTTGACGGCAGTTTCGATGATGCGGTCCGCCGGCACCATCACGCCGAGATCGATGACCTCGTAGTTGTTGCAGCCGAGGACGACGCCGACGATGTTCTTGCCGATGTCGTGTACGTCGCCTTTCACCGTCGCGAAGACGAGCTTCGCGCGCGACTTGCCTTGATCGGCGGCCTTCTTCTCCGCCTCCATGAGCGGCGTGAGACAGGCGACGGCTTTTTTCATCACGCGCGCGCTCTTGACTACCTGCGGGAGAAACATCTTGCCCTCGCCGAAGAGATCGCCGACGACATTGATGCCGTCCATGAGCGGCCCCTCGATGATTTGCAGCGGCCGGTCATATTTCTTGAGCGCCTCTTCCAGGTCGGGCTCGATGTAGTCGAGAATCCCTTTGATGACCGCCTCCGAGAGACGATGCTCCACGCTTCCGTCGCGCCACGCTTCCTGTTCCGCCGCGGTTTTAGCGCTTCCTTTGTAGCTTTCCGCCAGCTCGAGCAACCTCTCCGTCGCGTCGGCGCGGCGGTTGAATAGCACGTCCTCCACGCGCCCGAGCAGCTCCTGGGGGATCTGTTCGTACACCGAAAGCTGGCCCGCGTTGACGATCCCCATGTCCATACCCGCCTGGATCGCGTGATAGAGAAACGCCGCGTGCATCGCCTCGCGGACGGCGTCGTTGCCGCGGAAGGAAAACGAGATATTGCTGACGCCGCCGGAGATATGGCAGCGCGGGAAGAACTGCTTCAACTGCTTCGCCGCTTCGATGAAGCTGATCGCGTACTCGTTGTGCTCCTCAAGACCCGTGGCGACGACGAGGATGTTGGTGTCGAAAAAGATGTCGCTCTCGTCGAAGCCGATCTCTTCGGTAAGAAGCTTATGAGCCCGCCGGCAGATCTTCAGACGCTGCTCCACGGTCGTTGCCTGTCCCTCCTCGTCGAAGGCCATTACGACCACGGCGGCGCCGTAATTTTTTACCAGCCGCGCGCGCCGCCTGAACTCCTCCTCGCCCTCTTTCAGCGAAAGCGAGTTGACGACCGATTTCCCCTGGACGCACTTGAGCCCCGCCTCGATCACGTCGAAGTTCGAGCTGTCGATCATGATGGGGATCCGGCTGATCTCCGGGTTGGCCGCGATGTGATTGAGAAACACCGTCATCGCCTTGGCGGAATCCAGCATGCCCTCGTCCATGTTGACGTCCAAAATATTCGCGCCCCCCTCGACCTGCTCGCGCGCGACCGTCAGGGCGTCTTCGTACTGTTCTTCCCGGATGAGCCGGGCGAATTTGCGCGAGCCGGCAACGTTGGTCCGCTCGCCGACCATGATGAAGTTGGAATCGGGACGGATCGTGAGTTTTTCTAAACCGCTTAGATGAGTGAACCGGTCAGGCTCGGCGGGAACACGGGGCCGCGCCCCGCGCACAGCCCGGGCGATCGCGGCGATGTGCGCCGGCGTCGTGCCGCAGCAGCCGCCAACCAGATTGAGCCAGCCTTCCCGAGCCCATGCTCCCAAATGCTTCGCGATCTCCTCAGGACCCATGTCATAGCCGCCGAACTCATTCGGCAACCCGGCGTTCGGATACGCGAAGATCGGCAGGTGCGACTGCCGCGAAAGCTCTTCGATGAACGGTCCCATCTGTTCCGGACCGAAAGCGCAGTTGATGCCCACCGCCGTAAGGTCCGCATGGGA
Source organism: Candidatus Binatia bacterium (assembly GCA_036504975.1). Classification (NCBI taxonomy): domain Bacteria; phylum Candidatus Binatota; class Binatia (SeqCode); species Binatia bacterium. The sequence continues at coordinate 19,159 of DASXUF010000045.1, forward strand.
GATCGAAGTCAAGAACGCGTCCAACGTCTGACCGGAAAGAGTGCGTCCGCTCCGGTCCGTGATCGTCACCGAGGCGAGAACCGGCAGGCGGACACTGCGGTCATCGAAAAACTTGCCAATGGCGAAGAGACAGGCCTTAAGGTTCAACGTATCGAACGTGGTTTCCGGCAACAGCAGATCGACACCGCCGTCTACGAGGCCGCGCACCTGCTCGTAGTAGGCATCGACGAGCTGGTCGAATGTCGTCGCTCGAAAGGCCGGATTGTTGACGTCGGGCGAAAGCGACGCCGTCCGATTCGTCGGCCCAATGGAGCCGGCCACGAAGCGCGGCCGGTCCGGCGTCTTTTGGTTCATCGCGTCCGCGACCTTTCGGGCGAGCCTTGCCGCCGCCACGTTGATAGCATGAACCTCACCCTCCAAAGCGTAGTCGGCGAGGGAAATGGCGTTGGCGTTGAAGGTGTTGGTTTCGATGATGTCGGCGCCGGCTTCGAAAAAACCCTGGTGGATTTTCTCGATGACTTCGGGCCGCGTCACCGAGAGCAGATCGTTGCAGCCTTTGAGCGGCTTCGGATGATTTGCAAATCGTTCGCCGCGGAACGCCGCTTCATCGAGCTTGACAGCCTGGATCATCGTGCCCATCGCGCCGTCGATGACGAGGATGCGCTCACGGAGGAGTTGCTTTAATTTTTCTTCGACTTTTACCATTTCACGTCACGGAAACTTGGTTATCGTAGTAGAATAGCAAGCGATCGCGCGGCTCGCAAACTTGAGACCGCAATGGTATACGGGCGTCATGAACAGCGAAGAACTCTTGGATATCGTGCGCAAGCGGCGCAGCGTTCGCGTCTATCGCAGCGGCAACGTTAGCGACAAACAGTTAGGGATGATTTTGGAAGCGGCGCGCTGGGCGCCGTCGGGCGCGAATACCCAGCCGTGGGAATTCGTCGTAACGCGCGACCGCGCGAAGATGAAACGCGTGCGCCGGATCTACGACCAGGAGTGGAAGCAGCGGAAGCTCGAAGACCCGGTCCACTACAAGGGGCTCAAGAAAGATTACGTCGGCGACGTGAGCGCGCTCGTGCTCGCCTGCGCCGACCCGCGCACGATGCGCGTCTATTTAACCACGCGCCAGCCGGGCGACCGGGAAAAGCTATTTCAGGCCAGCATCGCCAACGCGGTCGAGCACATGATGCTGATGGCGGCAAGCATGGGATTGGGAACGGTGTGGGTTTCCGTGCGGGAGGAAGTGGCGCCCGAGCTGCGCGAGCTGTTCAAAGTGCCCGAGCCGCTTCGTCTTCTTTGGATTATACCCATCGGCCACGCCAAGAGCTGGCCCAAAACCAAACCGCGGCGAAAAGTCTCCGACTTCGCCCACCAGGAAGTTTACGATTTGAAGAAGCTCCGGCGGGACGAAGACATCAAAGCTTGGCCGAAAGACTAAAGGAAAATAAGACAGACAAGACTGATAGGACCAATATTAAGTACACGAATGAGGTGACGAGATGGCGGATGAAAAGGACAACCCGCAGCCGAATTTAATCCCGCCGCACGGGGGATACCGCGAGCTGAAATCCTATCAGAACTCGGAGATCGTCTATGACGCCACGGTCATATTCTGCGATCGGTTTATCGATCGCCGTTCACGCACGCACGACCAGATGGTTCAAGCCGCGCGTAGCGGCAAGCAGAACATCGCCGAAGGCAGTATGGCATCGGCCACTTCCAAGAAAACCGAACTCAAGCTGGTGAACGTCGCCCGTGCAAGCCTCGAAGAGCTGCTTTTGGATTTTCAGGACTTTTTGCGGCACCGTGGCTTGGCTCTTTGGAACAAAGATCATCCGACGGCTCAGGCGGTAAGAAAGCTCGCTTACGCGGAAAATAGGTCCTATACGACCTACAGGTCCTATATTGAAGAATCTTCCCCTGAGGTCGCGGCGAACACGCTGATCTGCCTTATCAACCAAACCAACTATCTCCTCGACCGACAACTGCGTCAGCTTGAGCGGCAGTTTCTCCACGAGGGCGGATTCACCGAGAAACTTTACCGTGTGCGAAGCCAGGCCAGAAAGAACGAAAGGAAAGTATAGGTCCCGTAAGTCTTATAGGTCCTATACTCGCAAAAAGTCAGATGGTCGAGATCTCGTACTCGTCGTGGCGGAGCTTCTCCGCCGCCTTGATGATGATCTTGTGGTTGATCTCGCGCTCGAGAAAATCGAGGCTGTGGCTCTCCTCGTCGTAGAGGAAGTTGGCGATGTCGGGATGGAGCCGGACGACGATCCGCTTGCCGTCCTGCAGGTTGATTTTTTCCTTCTTGATTGCGCGGAGAATCTCGTACGCCACGGTGACGTTCGATTTCACCCGCCCATGTCCCTTGCAGTACGAGCACGGACTCAAGAGCAAATTCTCCAGACTCTCCCGCGTGCGCTGGCGCGTCATCTCGACGAGCCCCAGCTCGGAGATCTTTAAGATATTCGTCCGGGCCTTGTCTTTTTTGATCGCCTCTTTCAGCGCCTCGTAGACCCGCTTCCGGTTCCCCTCTTTCTCCATGTCGATAAAGTCGATGACGATGATGCCGCCGATATTTCTGAGGCGCAGTTGGTGCACGACCTCCTGCGCCGCTTCGAGATTGGTCTTGAAGATCGTCTCCTCCTGGTTTCTACGGCCCACGAACCGGCCGGTGTTCACGTCGATCGCCGTCAGCGCCTCGGTCCGGCCGATGACGAGATAACCGCCGGAGTGGAGCCAGACCTTGCTCTCCAGCGCCTGGGAGATTTGTTTCTCGACGCCGAAGTGGTCCATGATCGGCTCGGCCTCGGTGTAGAGCGAGACCTTCGACTTGAGCCGCGGCATAAAATGGCTGACGAATTCGAGAATGCGGCGGTACTCCTTCACCTGATCGACGAAGACCTGGTGCGTTTCCGTGGTAAAAAAATCGCGTATCGTGCGCGTCACGAGGTCGAGGTCCTGATGGATCAACGACGGCGCGCCCGCCGACTCGGCCTGCTTCTTGATGCCGCGCCAGAGCTTGGTCAGGAACGCGAGGTCGCGCTGAATCTCTCGCTTGCTCCGCCCCTCGCTCGCGGTCCTCAAGATGAACCCGCCCTCTTCCGTCGTCATCGAGAGAGCGATCTCTTTCAGCCGCTTTCGCTCCTTGTCGTCGTCGATGCGCCGCGAGATGCCGACGTGGCTCACGCTCGGCATGAAAACCAGGTAGCGCCCGGGAAGCGAGACATGCGACGTGATGCGCGCGCCTTTGGTCCCCAATGGGTCCTTGGCGACCTGGACCAAAATTTCCTGTCCGTGCGTGAGCTGCTTTTCGATCGGCAGACGGCGTGAAGGCGCCGGCCGCGGCCGCTCGACGATGATTTCATTTTCACCGCCGCTTATGAGCGAAGCGCCGCCCTCGTAGGAGGTGGAAAAGTCCGAGACGTGGAGAAAAGCCGCCTTGTCCATGCCGATGTCGACGAACGCGGCCTGCATTCCCGGCAGGACGCGGGCGACCTTGCCTTTGTAGATGTTTCCCGCGATGCCTCGTTCCTGTTTTCTCTCGATCAAAAACTCGGCCAGATTGCCGTCTTCGACGATGGCTATGCGGCTCTCCTGAGGCGCCGAGTTGATATAGATATCCTGTTTCACAAGGTCTTGTTTACCTGGGGGACGCGTCCTTAAGAAGGGAGATGAATGGCGGGATCTCTCCTCAACATTGGAGATCCATCAGCGTGATGTATCAATTTTATAGTCCAAACCCGGCGAAATTTCAAGCAAAGAAATGCCGTTCTGTTGACTTTGCGCCCCGAGGCCGATATCTTCAACAAATCTTACCCTGCGTATTAGGACCCCTATGGACCATGCGATTTCGGTGCCTACCTATTCGATCCTAAATACCAAGGTTCTGATTCTCAATCGTTCCTATCTGCCGATCCACGTCACGTCAGTGCGGCGGGCCTTCACGCTTTTGTACCAGGGAATCGCCCGCGCCGTTAACGACCAGTACCAAACTTTCGACTATGAAAGCTGGAGCCACCTCTCGGTTTCGGTCCACGACGAGTCTATCGGCCTGGTGAACCGCGTTATTCGCGTCCCGCGGGTGATTCTGCTGGTCGGTTACGACCGTGTGCCCAAGCGTCAGGTGCGCTTCAGCCGCTATAACATTTACGCCCGCGACAAGCTCACCTGCCAGTACTGCGGCCGAAAGCTGCCGCGTTACGAGCTGAACCTGGACCACGTCATCCCGCGCTCGCGCGGCGGAACTTCCACATGGGAAAACGTGGTCTGCTCGTGCCATGAATGCAATCGCCACAAGGGCGGCAGGACTCCGCAGGAGTCCCACATGGCTTTGCTGCACAAGCCCTATAAACCCAAGTGGACCCCCTTCATGCAGGAGACTTTTAATCTGGCGCGCTATCGTGAGTGGCTCCCATTTTTGAATGCAGTGGATGTCTCGTATTGGAACACCGAACTTCTGGAATAGCTTGGCCTAGCCGACCGACCTTCCCGCGCCTGTACCACCCAATATCTTGTGGGTCTAAAACCCATACTACCCCTTATATTGTAATTTTTCTTGACAGTTACCGGGGCTTGGGATAGGTAGTAGACATGCGTCTCAAAAGCCTTGAAATGGTGGGTTTTAAGTCGTTCGCGCAACGTACGGCCATCCAGTTTCCCCCCGGCATTACCGCCGTCGTCGGCCCCAACGGCTGCGGGAAATCGAATATCGTGGACGCGATGCGCTGGGTTATGGGCGAGCAGAGCGCCCGCCACCTGCGCGGCCACCTGATGGAAGACGTCATCTTCAACGGCAGCGAAAGCCTCTCGCCGACGGGAATGGCGGAAGTCTCCCTGCTATTGGACAACGAGGATGGGAGGGCGCCCGCCGAGTACGCCGGCTTCAGCGAGATCATGATCACGCGGAGACTCTTCCGCTCCGGCGAGTCCGAGTACGAGATCAACAAAGTCCCCTGCCGGCTCAAAGACATTATCGAGCTTTTTCTGGGAACAGGCGTGGGCAGCAAGGCCTACTCGATCGTCGAGCAGGGACGAGTCGATGAGATGGTCAACGCCAAGCCCGAGGAGCGCCGCATGCTCATCGAGGAAGCGGCGGGAACGAGCAAATACAGGGGCCGCAAGCTCATCGCCGAGCGCAAGCTCGAGCGGACGCAGCAGAATCTCTTGCGCGTCAGCGACATCGTGCGCGAGATCGAGCGGCAGATCCGCAGCATGGAGCTGCAAGCCAAAAAAGCCGAGCGCTACCGCGCCGTCAGGCAGGAGCTTAAGGGAAAAGAGCTCGTCTGGGCCAATCTGCAAAGGAGCGGGCTCGAGCGGGAAATCTCCGGCCATGAAGCGGCGTTAAAAAACGTGGAAGATCGCCTGATCGAGCTTTCCGCAGCGCTCGACGCCAAGGAATCCGAGGCGGAGTCGGTGCGCTTGTCGCTTTTGGAGATGGATCGGGCCATTTCGCTCGCGCAGGAGACCGTCTATCAGCGCAAGGTCGAGATCCAGGGAGACGAGCAGAGAATCGAGTTCTTCAAAAAGGATCGCTCGGATCTGGATGAAGATGAAAGGAGAGCCGGCGCGCAATTGGCGGATACTCGACAGAAGCTCCACGCGCTCAGCGCCGAGATCGACGAGCTGCGCAAGGCGCGGGAACATTTCGTTCAGCTTTCCCTTTTCGAGGAGGCCTTCCTCAAGGAAAAAGAGACTGAGCTGGAGACGCTCAAATCCCGCATTCGCGCTCTTCAGTCGGCCGTCGAACAGGAAAAATCCGCTCTCATCGATCTCGCCAACGAGACGGCGCGACTAAAGAATGATCTCTCGGCCAAAGAAAAAGAGCTGAAACAGGTCGAAAGAGAATCAGCGCGTAACCGGAACGAGGATACCACCGCCGCGTCGGCGTTGGAATTGTGGGTGGAAAAGAGGCGGCAAAAAAAGACGGTGCAGAAGGCCGCCGAAGAGCGCGCCGGCAAGGTGGCGCATCAGACGTGGCAGCTCGGCGAGTCCATTCAATCGTGGAACGCAGCGAAAGACGAGCAAGATAGCAAGATCGAGATGCTCAAGGGAAAACTTCAGGAGTCGAGCTCCCGCCTCGCGTCGCTGGAGTCCCTGCAAAAAAACTACGAGGGATATCAGGAAGGCGTCCGCAGCATCATGCTCAAGCGGCAGAGAGAGTCGGCCTTCGACGGGGTCTACGGTCTCGTCGCCGAAGTGATCGAGGCGCCGCAGGCGTACGAAAAGGCGCTGACGGCGGTGCTGGGAGATCGCCTTCAGTACATCATCGTGCGCAGCCACGACGAGGGCATCGAGGCGATCGACTATTTGAAGCGCGAATGCTCCGGCCGCGGCAGCTTCATCACGCGCGAGCTTTCGCGCCGCGAGCACAAAGACTTGCCGATTGGCCAGCCCGAAGTCCTCGCGCCGATGATGGACGTCGTTTCGGTCAAGGACGAGTTCAAGCAGATCGCCGAATACCTGCTCGCCAACGTCGTCATGGTGCGCGATCTCAAATCGGGCCTGACGATCTGGAACCGAAACGGCTTTGCCTGCACTATGGTGACGCCGGAGGGCGAGGTTATCGATCCGATGGGAGTCGTCACCGGCGGCAGTCTCGACGGACTGGAGGGGAGCCTGCTGGCGCAGCGGCGGCAGATGAAGGAGTCGGAAGCGGCCATCGCCGACTTTCAAGCGCAGCTAAACGCCGAGGATAAAGAAGCGGCCGAGCTGAAGGCGCGGATCAGCGCAGCGGAGGCCAGCCGTTCGAGCTTGATCGAAGAGGGCCATCGTCTCGAAGTCAACCGAGTCCGGTTGGAGCACGAGTCTCTCGAAGCCGAACAGGAAGTGAAGCGGCTTGAGGAAACGCGCCAGGCCCTCGCGGAGGAAGAGACACATTTAACCGAGACTTTGACGACGCTTCAGGAAGCGATCGAAGCCTGCCGGCAGGACATCGACCGGCAGAGCAGCGAGAGAGCCCAACGTGAAAAAGCGCTGGAAGAAAACCAGCAGTCGTTCGCCCAAGTGGAAGCAGCGCTCGATCGGCTCGAATCCGAGGCGACCGCATCGCGCATCCGCGGCGCGACCTTGAGCGAAAAGAAAGAGCACGCCCATCTCGATCTGGAGAACCGGTTGAAGCTCCAGGAAGAGTTGGCCCAGCAGATCCAAGCGGGCGAGGCGGACCTGGCCGAGATTCATCGCAAACGCGACCGGTTGGCGGATGACATCCGCACGGCGGAGGGTTCGCTGGAAAAGGAGAAAAACGCCTTGACGGGACTGGAAGCGAATCTCGAAACCGAGCGGAGAAAGTACCGCGAGATCTCCCGCGCTCTGGCCGAGATCGACGAGACGATCAAAGAGCTCCGTCCCACTGGGCAGGCCTCCCAGGAGGAAAAAAACCAGCTGCAAATCGCCCTCTCGGAGAAGCGGCTCGGTCTGCAACATCTGTTGGACGGCATCCGGGAAAAATACGATTTCGATCTGAGGGATACGGCCGAAAAGCCGGCGGGCGGCGATATCTCTGAAGAGGACTTGAAGACCGAAATCGACGAGCTGAAAGTCCGGCTCGAGCGGATGGGAGAAGTGAATCTCGCCGCCATCGGCGAATACGAGGAGCTGAACAGCCGCTACCAGTTCTTGAGCCAGCAGAAGGAAGACCTCGAGAAATCGATCGCCGACCTGCAGCAGACGATCGCCAAGTTGAACCGCGTCTGCCGGCTCCGCTTCAAAGAGAGCTTTGAAGAGATCAACCAGAAGTTCGAGGAGATCTTTCCCCGCCTGTTCCGCGGCGGCAAGGCGCGCCTGGTTTTAACCGACGAGAACGATTACCTGGAGACCGGAGTCGAGATCGTGGCGCAGCCGCCAGGGAAAAAGCTCCAATCCATCACTCTCTTGTCGGGCGGAGAAAAGGCGCTCACGGCGGTGAGCCTTCTATTCGCCATCTTCTTGACCAAGCCGAGCCCGTTCTGCTTCCTCGACGAGGTGGACGCGCCGCTGGACGACGTCAACCTCGACCGCTTCAACCAGATGATCCGGGAGATGAGCAGC
>DASXUF010000046.1 GCA_036504975.1 Candidatus Binatia bacterium
TCTCGCATACTCGCCAAACTTTTTAAACCCAGCTTGATCGGCGCGACGACCGCCGCGACCGTGAGCGCGGCGACGAGCGCGACCGAAGGCGCGAGGACCCACAGCCCCGGCTGCGGCGCCGCCGACTTGAGCGACCGCGCGACGATCAGATAGACCGGCCACGCCTCGATCATCACGCAGAGCCCGACGAACGCGGCGCTAAAAATCATCGACGTTACGCCGCCGAAGCTGGTGGGGATTTGCGCGGCGTGATCGTATTCGAATTTCGGATACATCGCGCCGACGCCGACGCCGATCGCCGCGATGCCAAACGTCATCAGAAAAATCGTCACGAGCGACAGCGCCATCATCCAGTCGGGAACGCGGAGGAGCTTGTTGCTCAAAAATATCAGCAGCTCGCCCAGGACGAACAGCGGAACCCAGTTCAGCCAGAACTTGCTCCAGAGCATGGAGCGGAGCGCGATCGGAGACGTTTGCAGCAGCCACAGCGCTTTTCCTTCCAGACTGACGGCGGGAAAGGAGAAGCGGACCGCGACCGCGCTCAGGACGAAGCCCGCGAGCGCGAGGTTGGCGAAAGAAACCGCCGTGCGGAGCGTGGCGATGGGAATCGGCGAGCGGTCGAGCGGCAGGACTTTGAAGTTGTAGATATAGACGACGATCAGCGCGATGAGGAGAAAGAGCTGCGACCATTGCGTCGTGTCGCGCATGAAGGTCTTGATGTCTTTAAGCGCGATCGCCCTGGCCGTTGCCGGAAAAGGGCGCGTCGCGAGGTCGACTATCGCGTCGAGCAGGTAAGCTTTGCGCCGGCCCTGTGTCGATTCCTGCGCCTTCGACCAGGCCGCGAGATGGACGAGCGAGGAGATCCAGCCCGCCGTCCATGGAAGAAACAAGGCGTAGCTCGCGAGCAGCGGATAAAAGAACCACAGATCGGCCGGCCTTTGGAACAGCGACGCGCCGAGAATCTCGGCCGACCAACTGCTCGGCAAATACGGCGACGAGGGCGTTTCCATGGCGGTGAGATACTGGGCGAAGAAGCCGAAGCTCTCCGGATTGACGAGCTGCTCCGGCCGCGAGAAGCGGAAGAGGAAGTATAGGATGATGAACGCGAACAGGCCGATAAAGAAGAGAGCGTCGCGGATGCGGCGCGCCGGAAGGAAGTAGACGAGCAGGTGTGTGACGAGCACACCCGCGGCCGCGGGAATGACGATAAAGAGCGGCAGCACAAGCCCGACCCAGAGATAGAAAAGCGCCCCGCCGCGAAATACGGCGTCGTACGCGGCGAGAATGGGAAGAACGAAGAAGAGCACCATCCAGGAGGAATTGATCGTCGTGCTGGTCAGCCGCGCGGCGAAAAAGTGGGCCGGCGCCGTCGGCGCTGAACAGAGGAGAGGGAGATCGCTCGCGAGAAAAAACGCCGACAGGGCGGTGATGAGATTGCTGAACAGGAGCATGGACAAGAAAGTCAGCAGGATGATGAGAAGAAGCTGAAAGGCGAGAGCGGGTCCGAGCCCATGGACGCTCTGGAAATAAAGCAATACGCGCCGGACCACCCAGAAAGTGCCGAGCCAAAAACCGGCGGCGAGACCGAGAAGAACCAAGCGCCTCAACCAACCGCCGTTCTCTCTCCGGAACAATTCGTTCTTCCAGGAGAGGAGGAAGGGTGAGAGCAGGACGAGGACTGAGTGCTGAGTGCTGAGGGCTGAGTATCGGATTTTCAGATTCATCGCTCAGTCCTCATGGCTCAGTCCTGAATAGCCGTTTCGCGTCAGTTCCAGGAAGGCGCTTTCCAGGTTGCCGTCATCGACTTTTGCGAGCTGCCTGAGTTCGTCCATCGTGCCGCAGGCGATGAGCTTTCCCTTGTCGATGATGCCCACGCGATGGCAGACCTCTTCGGCGACGCCCACGCTGTGGGTCGAGAGAAAAACCGCGACGCCGCTCTTCGCGAGCGAGAGGAAAAGGTCTTTGAGCTTGCGCGCGCCTCTGGGATCGATGCCGACCATCGGCTCATCGGCGATGAGAATCTTCGGCTGGTGGAGCAGCGCGGCGCTGAGGACGAGGCGCTGCTTCATGCCGTGCGAGTACCCTTCGATCAGCTCTTCGCGCCACGCGGCAAGCTCGAAGGTCTCCAGGAGATCGGCCGTTTTCCGTTCCAGCGCCGCCGGCTCCACGTGATGGAGCGAGCCGACGAACTTGAGGAACTCGCCGCCGGTCAGCTTCTCGTAGATAAACGGCCGGTCGGGAACGTAGCCGGTGATCGCCTTCGCCTTCTCAGGCTCCCGCTCGACGTCGAAGCCGCCGAGGAGAACGCGGCCCGCGCCGGCGCGGAGAATTCCCATCATGACTTTGATCGTGGTGGTTTTCCCCGCCCCGTTCGGTCCGAGAAAACCGAAAATCTCCCCGGCGGGAATTTCGAGATCGAGCGAGTCCACCGCCGCGAGCTTGCCGTAGTGCTTTGAGAGGTTCTCGACGCGAATCATGATGCTTCCATCACCTGGATTTTCAAGTTGCCGATGAGTTGAAGGATGTCCACCTGCCGGTCGATGTCGCCTTCGAGAAATTTGACGTGGGTAACGTCCGCCGGAAATTGATTGAGCACCGGATCAAGCGAGACCCATTCGCCGAGCCAGACTTCCGACCACGCGTGGTAATAAAAAGCGCCGCGCAGATGGACGACGCCGACCGCGGTCTTCGCCGGGATGCCCGCGGCGCGGGCGAGGGCGCTGAAAAGGACCGCGTGCTCGTTGCAGTCGCCTCTTTGGGTGCGGAGAACTTCCAGCGCGGTGGGAATGCTCACGGTCGGCTCTTTGGCGATCTCGCGGTAAACCCAATCCTTGATGCGCGCGGCGGCTTTGACGGCGTCGCTTTCTCCCCGGACGATCGCCCGCGCCAGAGCGCGAATCTCGGGATGATCGCTTTGGACAAACGGCGTGGGCTGAAGATAAGCGGAGAATTTCCGCCGGTCGGCCGGAAGCCTGTAAGAACGGACGCCGTCCAGCTCCTCGCGCCTGATTTGCAGGGTATCCAGATGGAGCCGCTGGCGGCCGCCGTCGAGCGGAAAATTATCGAGCTTGAAACCGGAGAGCCTCAAGCGAAGAAATTCTTTGCGCGCGGAGTCCGCGATGGGCGCGGACACGGGAACGGCCGTTTTTGCGAGCAGGTCGAGAGACAACGACTTGGCGCCGAGAGTTGCCGTCGCGTCGCCGGCGCTCTCTTTGACGAGCGAGAGGCCGGTGGGGCTTTCTTCCTTCAACGTTCTACCCGAGCCGTCCACCCAGGAGATCACCGAGATGCCCTTGAAATTCTGCCGCAAGCGGATCGCCGGCTCCATTTTCCCGGCGATTTGTATTCGCTCCCGTCCTTCAATCGTGACCGCCGTGAGCTGCTGCGACAGCGTCGCCGGATCGAACGTCGGAAACAGGTGCTCTTTGCCCGGCTCCAGGTTTTGCGTGACGATGTAAGGCTTGAGCGCCGCGAGCAGATACGGCGGGTGGCGCAGCGGCAGCTCCGTTTCCGTCCGCTCGCCGCCGGAGCTCACTTCGAGGCGCAGCCTGCCGGGGACGAATTCTCCGCGGGCGCTGAAGCGCACGTTGTCGGAATCGAGACGAAAGTCGAACCGCCTCAAAGCCCATTCCGGATCGGCGCTCATGTCGAGACGGCTGGCGACGGTTTGCGTCGTTTCCAATATATTGAGGCGCAGGACCGAGGAATTTTGCACGTTGTATCCGCCGGGCTCGGGAGTTATTTTCTGGCTGGAGGCGCCGATCTTTTCGCCGTGGAAGTAAACTCCCCACGACTCGTCGAGCGGCTCGGTGATCGCGCTGACGGCGGCGAGAGTAACGGGCGGAGGCGGCGCGGCGAGCTGGCGCTTCAAGAGCAGGAAGTTCATGAAGCACCAGAAGAGAACGATGGCGACGCCCGTGACTCGCTTCAAATTCATCCGCCGCGAATTATATACTACAGCGGGTGAAAAGAATATCTTGGATGCTCTCGTGTTGTGGTTCAATTTGATTTGAACAACGTGTCATTGTAGGGGCAGGCCCCCGTGCCTGCCCGGTTTTCGGGCGACCTCGCAGGGTCGCCCCTGCAAATTGTTTTTAATGCAATTCGCCGCCGACAAGATGTTGGGCAGGCTTGCCCGCTGGCTCCGGATCATCGGGCAGGATGTGATCTACGGCCCGGAGTTGTCCGACGCCGGGCTGATCCGCGCCGCGCGGCGGGAGGACCGGCTCATTCTCACGCGCGACCGCGCGCTCGGGAAGAAAAATCCGCCGCCTTATCTTTTGATACAGAGCGACCATTTTCGCGAGCAGCTCCGTCAGGTGATCGAGGAATACGGCCTGGACCCGCTGAAGGACGCTTTCACGCGCTGCGTCGAATGCAACGCGCGCTTCGAGCCGGTGGAGAAAGCGGAAGTCGAAGGCAAAGTGCCGCCGTACGTCTTTGCCACGCAGGAAAAATTTTCCTTCTGCCGCAAGTGCCGGCGCCTCTATTGGCCGGCGACGCACCAGGAGAGAATACTGCAAGAGCTGAAGGCGCTACGCTGAAATTACCTGGAATTTGATAGCCCCGTGTGTTAATTAAATCGAATTGCACATGCTTCCCCGGTAGCTCAGTCGGTAGAGCGGGTGACTGTTAATCACTAGGTCGGGGGTTCGAGTCCCTCCCGGGGAGCCAGATATTATTTTACCGGCCTGATAAGAGGTAGCGAGATGGGGCAAAAAAAGGTCGTAGGCAATCCGACGCCGCGCGTCGAGGGCGAGCAAAAAGTTACCGGCACAGCGGTCTACGCCGTGGACGTGGTTCTTCCCGGAATGCTCTGGGGCAAGGTATTGCGCAGCCCGATCGCCTTCGGCCGCGTCAAAAGAATCGACGCGAGCCGCGCGCTGCAACTGCCGGGCGTCCAGGCGGTGCTCACAGGTGAAGAGGTTACGGGACTCAAGATCGGGAGAAAGCTCTACGACATGCCGATCCTGGCCGACGGCGTCGTGCGCTTCATCGGCGAAAAAGTCGCCGCGGTCGCCGCGGACAGCGAAGAGATCGCCGAGGAAGCGGTCAATCTTATCGACGTGGAGTACGAGGAATGGGAGCCGGTGCTCGACCCTGAAAAGGCGATGGAGCCTTCCGCGCCGATCATTCATCCCGACGTGCCCAACTACAAAGGCCTCCCCAACAAGCTGGAAGCCGCCAGCAACGATTTCATTTACGTGACGTGGAAGAAAGGCGATATCGAGGAAGGTTTCCGCCAGGCCGAGCTGGTCGTCGAGAACGTCTTCCACACCAACCAGGTCCATCACGCCTACATCGAGCCGCACTCTTGCGTGGTGAAGACCGCGCCGGACGGCTCAGCGGAAATCTGGGCGTGCAGTAAAGTGCCTTACGGCATCCGCGAACAAGTCGCCAACGCGGTCAAGATCAGCCCGGAAAAGCTCGTCGTGCATCCCTGCTACATCGGCGGCGACTTCGGCGGCAAGGGCGACTTCATGGACGTCGCGCTGGTCTATTGCATGTCGAAGAAGAGCGGCCGGCCGGTGAAGATGGTGATGGACTACGATGAGGAGTTCGTCGCCGGCAATCCCCGCCACGCCTCGGTCATCCGGGTCAAGACCGGCCTCAAGAAGGACGGCACGATCGTCGCGCACCACATGGAATTTATTTTCGACAGCGGCGCCTACGGCGCGTTCAAGCCCAATGCGTATCTCAACGGGCCGCACGGCTCCGCCGGGCCCTATAAGATCCCGCACGTGCTGATCGAGGAGCACATGGTCTACACGAATAAGATTCCTTGCGGCCACATGCGCTCGCCCGGAGACCCGCAGGGATTTTTCGCCAACGAGAGCCAGCTCGATCTCGTCGCGAAGAAGCTGGGGATGGACCGGATCAAGTTCAGGCAGAAAAATTTGATGCGCGACGGCGACCAGGATCCGACCGGGCAGAAGGTCGATTACATCAAGACCGAAGAAACGCTCCAACGCGCGCTCAGGGAAGCGGGTTTTTATCAACCCAAGGCGAAGAACGTCGGGCGCGGAGTGGCGCTGGTGCAGTGGATGGCGAACGGCGGCTCGGGGACGGTGGGGATCAAGATCGACGCGGAAGGTCTCGTGATGATCTCTTCGGCGATGCTCGATCAGGGCGCCGGAACTTACACGCTCCTCTGCGAGATCGTGGGACAGGAGCTTGAGCTTCCTCTCAGCCGCATGAAGGTCGAGACGCTGGATACGAAGACTGGCAAGCAGGACACGGGCGTCGGCGCTAGCCGCGCGACGCGAGTCTACGGCAACGCGGCGTACCAGGCGGCCATGAAGGCGGTCGAAGAGATCAAGAGAGTCGGCGCGGAACAACTGAAGACGACGCCGGATCAAATCCTCCTTTCCAAAGGCGCAGTGACGGCGAAGCGCGGCGGGCGGCGATTGAGCTATGCCGAGCTGGCGAAGGCCAAAGGCTCTCCGATCGCCGTCGAGGCGAGCTACAACGATACCTCCAAAGTCCACGAGGCCTCGATGTGCGCTCAAGTCGCGGAAGTGGAAGTCGATCCGGAGACCGGACAGGTCAAGCTCAGAAAATTCACCTCCACGCACAACACGGGGACGGTGATCAATCCGCTCATGCACCAGGGGCAGATCGAAGGCGGCGCCATGATGGGCGTCGGCTACGCCTTGATGGAGCACCTGATGATCTCCGACGGCAAAGTGACGACGACGCATTTCGGCGATTACAAGATTCCCACGATCAAAGATCTCCCGGCTTTCAAGACCTTGGTGATGGAGCGGCCCAAAGGCGCCGGTCCGTACAACAGCATGCCGATCGGAGAAACCTCCAATATCGCCGCCGCGGCGGCGATCGCCAACGCCGTGGAGGACGCGGTGGGAGTGAGGATCAACTCGCTCCCGATCACGGCGGAGAAGGTGCTCGCGGCGCTGCGCGGGGCGTAAATTTGAAGGCGACGATACGCGTCGCCCTTCGACGAGCTCAGGGTGACCGGTTCGTGAACGGATTCTCGGTTGTCACATGACTCGACCGGTCATCGGCGACAATTTTCCTTCGGCCAGGCTCGACGACGTTGAAGGCGCGGCCGTCCAGTTTCCGGAAATATTTTCCCGCGCGCCGGCCACGGTCGTGTTTTTCTACCGCGGGCGCTGGTGACCGTGGTGCCGGGCCCAGGTGACGGCCTTCGTTTACGAATCCGAGAGATACACCCGGGAGAAGATACAGATCCTAGGCGTCAGCGTCGAGCCGCCGGAAGAGGGGAGGAAGCTGATCGAGCGCGTGACGCGCGACTGCCGGGAAGACCGGCCGCACATTCCGCTCGATCCGTATCCTTTGCGTTTACTCTGCGATCCTCAAGCCGAGCTGATCCGCGCGGCGGGCGTGGCGAACGAAGGCCACTGGGCCGGTTTGATCTCTCATCCGGTCACGTTCGTCGTCGATCGCGCCGGAATCGTCCGTTGGATTTACGCCGGCGACAGCGCGTCGGACCGTCCAAGCCCGGTGGCGCTGGCGAAAACGGCGGTGGCGGTGGCGAAAGGCGAGAAGGAATGAATCATGGCTGATAGTTCACGGCCGCTCGCGACTGTTCCCGGCGAAGGATCGATGGTTCCTGAATGGCCGAAAAGCTCCTCCGATACATCCGACCATTGGATCCACGTCGAAGAATCTCCGAGGCGCGTGCGCGTCTCGTTCGGCGGCGAGACGATCGCCGACAGCAAGCATGCGCTGCTGCTGCGCGAGAGAAAATGTCTGCCGGTCTATTATTTTCCAAAACCAGATGTTCGCATGGAAGTGATGCATCCCACGAGCCATCGAACTCATTGCCCGTACAAAGGCGACGCCTCCTACTGGGCTATCAAAGTCGGCGCGAAGGCGGCGGAGAACGCCGCCTGGAGCTACGTCGATCCGCTCGCTTCCGCTTCCGCAATCAAGGGACATTTCGCCTTTCAATGGAATCTGATGGACTCGTGGCACGAAGAGGAAGAAGAAATTTTCGTCCATCCGCGCGATCCTTATAAAAGAGTCGACGTGCTGCAGAGCTCGCGTCACGTGGTTGTCACTGCGGCCGGAGAAACGGTGGCGGATACGCGCCGGCCGCGTCTCCTGTTCGAGACCGGGCATCCATCGAGATATTATATCCCGCTGGACGATATCAGGCGCGATTTGTTGCTGCTGTCCGAGACTGCTTCGCGCTGTCCATATAAAGGCATCGCGTCCTACTGGTCGGTTAAAATCGGTGACAAAATCTTTCAGGATCTCGCCTGGAGCTATCTCGACCCCATTCCCGAATGTCCGAAGATCAAAGGGCTCGTCTGTTTCTTTCAAGAGCGCGAGGCGACGATCTACGTCGACGGCGAGGAGTTGCCGAGACTTCGGACAAAGTGGTCGCGTTAGCCCTGGACTGAGAGCCTAGCAAATTTCGGGCGGATATTGATTCCCTCTCCCGCTTGCGGGAGAGGGTTAGGGTGAGGGTAAATTTGTGGTCACTGCTCCACCCTCACCTCTATCCTCTCCCTCCAAAGGAGGGCGAGGAGGTTATATGCGTGCGCTTCGCTGGGATGGACAAAGGCTAACGTTCGATTTTGCATATCCGACTCCTTCAGTTTCAGGGGAGACTGCTCTCGTCCGCGTGCGTCTCGCCGGCATTTGCTCCACGGATCTGCAAATCTTCAAAGGCTACATGGGGTTTCGCGGCGTGCCCGGTCACGAGTTCGTCGGCGACGTCATCGAGGGGCCCTCGGCTTTCTTAAGCAAGCGCGTCGTGGGCGAGATCAACTTCGTTTGCGGGCGGTGCGAGTTTTGCCGGCGGGGGCTAGGCCGCCACTGCCCCAAGCGGCAGGTGATGGGCATTCTCGGCGCCGACGGCTGTTTTGCCGAAGTCGTTGCCGTGCCGGCGCGAAATCTTCACGTCGTGCCGGACGGCGTCTCCGACGAAGAGGCGGTCTTCACCGAGCCGTTGGCGGCGGCGCTCGAAATACTCGACCAGGTCGAGATCGATTTCACGCGCGAGGTGCTGGTCTTCGGCGACGGCAAGCTGGGACTTCTCTGCGCGCAGGTCGTTGCCCTCACGGGCGCGCGCGTGACGCTGGTCGGCAGGCATCCGGAAAAGCTGAAAATGGTAAAGAAGCTCGGTATCCGCACCGTATTGCTGTCCGACTGGCGGCGGCAATGGGCCGATATTGTGATTGAGGCGACCGGCTCGACAACGGGCCTCGAGACGGCGCTCAGCGCCGTGCGCCCGCGCGGAACGCTGGTGCTAAAGAGCACGGTCGCCGACGAGCATAAGCTTTCGCTCGCGCCGTTGGTGATCAACGAGGTCACCGTGGTCGGCTCGCGCTGCGGTCTCTTTCCTCCGGCGCTCGACGCGCTGGCGCAGAAAAAAGCCCAGGTGACGCCGATGATTGAAAAAATTTATCCTCTAAGTGAAGCTCTCGACGCCGTCGCGCACGCGGGCAGACCGGGCGTTTGTAAAGTCCTGCTAAAGAATACCTAGCGGCGATCCGTTCAAACTCCCACTCACACGCCTCCTGTAAACCTTTTTTCTAAACTTACGTCTAATCGAGGTACGCGCTTTACGTATCTAGGGTGTTTACCTGTATGGCTCTGCCTTCGTTTTCGCTCACCACGCGTGCCGATGCACCCGCAGCCTATCCTTATATATATGGATCAACTCGCATCAGCTCTAATCTAATCCTCGACGCAGAATCTTGGTTAGCAATAGAAAGTAAGGAGCGGCCATGAACTATTTCAGCCCGGTCTCATTTCCGGCGTACGAGACGATCGTCGCCGCGTGGGACTCTCAGGTTGCTCAAGCGGCGGAAGACTCCTGTCTGGCGGAAGCGCTGGCCGACGCCGGGACCGAGCTGTTTCCGCGCTTTGCCGCCTGCTATTCGCAGTTGCGCGCGTTGCCGCGCGGGGCGCGGCGCGCTCTTCAGCGTCGGCTGGGACGCTCGCAAGAGTTCGCCGCGGTCCTGCCGAAGTGGACACAGCGAGAGATCGGAGCGACTCTGCAACGGCAGCTCGCGTGCACACTCGCCGGAGCGGCGTTGCTGCTTGCCTTGGGACAGGGAACAGGTCGCGCAGCGACAATAACCGTCGATACCAACATTCCCAAGATCAACTCCGACGGGCAATGCTCGCTGGTCGAGGCGATCATCAACGCCAACAACGATGCGGCGACGCACTCCGATTGCGCGGCGGGAAGCGGCGCGGACGTCATCGAGCTGGCGGCGGCTACGACTCATACGCTCACGAACAGCTACGCAAATTATTATGGGGCGACGGGTCTGCCGAGGATCACCAGCGATATCACGATCGAAGGAAACGGCGCCAAGATCGCCGGCAAAAAGGGGGCACATTTCCGCCTGATCGCCGTGGAAAGTTCCGGCGATCTCACTTTGCAAAATGTCACAGTCAGCGGCGGGTCGCAGCACTATGGCGGCGCGATATTTAATTACGGCACGGTCACCATTAACTACAGCACCATCACCGGGAGCAAAGCGGGGTTGGGCGGCGGCGTGTTCAATGGGGCCGCCGCATCCCTCAACATATACAGCAGCACCATTTCAAAGAATACCGCCTTCTACGGCGGCGGTATTTATGATTACAGCGGCGCCGTCAGCATCGGTTACAGTACGATTACTGGCAATAAAGCGTTCGTCGACGGCGGCGGTATTTACGAGCGCTCGGGTTCGCTGGCCGTTGCGTACAGCACGATTTCTAAGAATACGTCCGGTCGCGACGGCGCCGGCGTGCACAACCGCGATAGTTATTCCACGATCAGTTACAGCACGATATCCGGGAATAGGGCCGGTTGGCTCAGTTATGGCGGCGGCATCTACGACCGCTCGAGCACGACGTCGATCGAGAACAGCACCATCTCGGGCAACAAGGCGACCTATGGCGGCGGCATATTCAACCGCGCAACGTTGACGGTTTCCAACAGCACCGTCGCGAAAAATAGCGCCTTCGACGGCGGCGGGATATTCAACTTGCGGGACCTCACTCTCAAGCGCAGCCTCATCTCCGGCAACCGGGCGTTCTGGGGACGCGAGATCGACAACTATGGCACGGTCGCCAGAAACAATTACAACTTGTTCGGAACGGACAACCGTGACGGCGTCCTGGGTTTTTCACCCGGCGCGACCGACATTGTGCCGGCCTCGGGCGTTTTTATCGGCGACATTCTGGCCCCGCTCGCCGATAACGGCGGCGCGACCTTCACGCATGCACTGGTGGCCGGCAGCCCGGCGATAGACGCGGCGCCGGCCGACGCCGACTGCCCGTCGGCCGACCAGCGCGGCGTAGCGCGGCCGCAAGGCGCCAGCTGCGATATCGGTTCTTTCGAGTTGGAGCCGTGATTCGCGGGCGATTTTTTGGTAGTGGTTCAGTTTCACAAAATTTTGTAGGGGCGATCCCCCCGTGGTCGCCCGAAAAAAAATGGGCAGGCACAGGGGCCTGCCCCTACATAGACATGTCGTTGAATTAAATTGAACCACTACCGAATTTTCCCCTGAGACTGCGGCCACCGATGTGATTCAGCGCGCCGATCGTTTGACAGCGAGTCCCCGACTCAAGTATATAGCGTCAATTAGGCGCTAGATGGCTGAAGCAACTCCTCCGTCCCCCGACGCTGCGCTCCGCAGCGTGCACACCGCCAATCTTCCCGCTCTTTTCGACCAGCTCCAAATCAGCCTGGTGGTTTCCACGTACCAGGCGGGCAAAGCGATCGTCGTCCGCAACGACAACGGCGCGTTGAACACGCACTTCCGGACGTTCGCCAAACCGATGGGCATCGCCGCCGATCACAATCGGCTGACGATCGGCGGCTCGAACACGGTTTGGGAATATCGCAACATGCCGGCGGTGGCGCAGAAGCTCGAGCCGGCCGGCAAGCACGACGGCTGCTATCTTCCCCGGCGCATTCACGTGACCGGCGACATCGACATCCACGAGCTTGCCTGGGACCGCGACAACGAGTTGTGGATCGTGAACACGCGCTTTTGCTGTCTTTGCACGCTCGACGCCGATCACAGCTTTCATCCCCGCTGGCGCCCGCCGTTCCTGAGCGGCCTGGCGCCGGAAGACCGCTGCCACTTGAACGGCCTCGCCATGGTCGACGGCCGCCCGAAATACGTCACTGCGTTGGGAGAGACCGACACTCCTGGAGGCTGGCGCGCGAACAAAGCGAAGGGCGGCATCCTAATGGACATCGAGACGAACGAAATCCTGCTGCGCGGACTTTCCATGCCGCACTCGCCGCGCTGGTATCAAGGCAAAATGTGGGTGCTGGAATCCGGCGAGGGCAGTTTGGCCGCGGTCGATCTCGAACGGCGCGCGTGGCGCACGGTTGCGCACGTGCCGGGGTTCACCCGCGGCATCGATTTCATCGGCCCGCTCGCTTTCATCGGACTTTCGCAGGTGCGGGAGAGCGCGGTTTTCAGCGGCATTCCGCTGGTGCAGCGGCTGCGCGAGCGCACCTGCGGCGTGTGGGTGATTCACATCGAAACCGGCCAGACGCTCGGCTTTCTCCGCTTCGAGGCCGGCGTGCAGGAGATCTTCGCCGTTCAAGTGCTGCCAGGAATCCGTTTTCCCGAGGTGCTGGAGTGGAACGATCCGCGGCTCGCCCAATCCTACGTGCTCCCGGACGCGGCGCTTGCCGAAGTGATTTTGCCGACGGAGGAAGAGCTGGCGCGCTCGCCGGCGTTTCATTTCCAGCGCGGCAACGAATTCTACCGGCAGGGCAAGCTCGACGAAGCCGTCGCCGCCTACCGGCGCTGCGTCGCCATCCAGCCGGAATTTCCCAACGCGCTGTACAATCTAGGAGTCGCTCTCGGCGACGCGGAAAATTATTCGGAGGCGACCGCTTGTCTGGAAAAAGTCATCGAGGCGGAGCCGGAGCGCGCCGAGGCCTACAACAGCTTGGCCTACGCGCTCAGCCGGCAGCGCCAGCCGCGGAAAGCGATCGAATATTGCGAGCGCGCGATCGAGCTGCAGCCGAACTATGCCCAAGCACGCTTCAATCTGGGTATAAATTTGCTGCAAATCGGCGACTACAAGCGCGGCCTCGGCGAATACGAGTGGCGCTGGCAGACCGGACAATTCACGCCGTTCCGCTGTCCGCATCCCAAGTGGGACGGCCAACCGATACCGGAGAAGAAGCTCTTGATCCACACCGAGCAGGGCGCCGGCGATGCGATCCAGTTCGCGCGCTATTTACCGCGCGCCGCCGAACGCTGCGGCAAGCTGATCCTCCTCTGCCGCGACGACTTGATGCCGGTCTTCTCGACCCTGCCGGGGATCGCCGAGATCCGCACGGCGGGGCAAATCGGCGTCGCCGAGTTCGACGTCCATGTTCCGCTGCTGAGCTTGCCGCATCTTTTCGGCACCACGCTCGAAACGATTCCGGCGGAAGTGCCGTACGTCGATGTCGCCGCCATCCGCAGGCGCAAAGACAACCCCGCGCTCGCGCTGACCGACTCCGCTCGTCCCAAAGTCGGCATCGTGTGGGCCGGCAGCGCCACGCATCGCAACGATCGCCATCGCTCTATTCCATTGAAAGAATTTCTGCCGGTTCTCCTGACGCAGGGCATCGACTTCTACGGCTTGCAAAAAGGGGAGCGGGCGCGCGATCTGACCGACCTTCCGTCGGATGTTCAGGTGCAGGATCTCGATCCCATGCTCGGCGACTTCGGCGATCTTGCCGTGATCGTCGAGCAGTTGGATCTGGTGATCAGCGTCGATACTTCGGTCGCGCACGTCGCGGGCGCATTGGGCAAACCGGTGTGGACGCTGCTCTCCGACGTGGTGGATTGGCGCTGGGGCTTGGAGGGCGAGAGCACGCCGTGGTATCCGACGATGCGTCTCTTTCGCCAGAGCCGGCTCGACGATTGGGCCGGCGTGATGCAGCGCGTCGCGGCGGCGCTGAATGAACGCGAATGGCCGGCGCATGAGGCTCGAGAACTAAAATCCGATGCGGGAAGCCTTGCGGTGACTCCCGAATATAAGGAACTTCTGTAAATTATTTTCAGACCGCCGGCCGGCTCACCGGTTTACCTCTTGACGGTTGGTTTTTTTCCGGCCGGCCTCCATCTTCGATAGGTGCGTTGCCGCTTATCGGTCGCGCAACGCTCTTAGCCTGCTGTCCCTCCAATTCCCTGCCGTACTCTTACGGACCTCGAAGTTCGCTATGCGTCGTAACCTTCTAAAAGCAGCTCAAATTTTAACTCGCGCAAGCTTGACTGCCAAATCGTCTCTGGTACAATCGGCCACCGCCATTTTTAAGGCGCAAAAATTACCACGAGAGGTTCATTATGAATTATTTTCAGGCCTACCTTCCCTCTTTGGACGAAGCGATCGTCGCCGCGTGGGACTCGCAAGTCGCAGCGGCGGCGGAGACGCCGTGGCTCTCGAAGGCGTTGGCAACGCAGAGTACTGATCTCTTCCCGCGTTTTGCCGCCTGCTATGCGCAACTTCGCGCGTTGCCGCGCGGCGCCCGCCGCGCTTTACAGCGCCGGCTGGCGCGGTCCGAAGAGCTGGCGGAATCCTTTCCGGAATGGCTTCGGGGTCAAACGGGGCATGCGCTGCAGCAGAAGCTCGCGCGTTCTTTGGCCGGCGCGGCGTTGTTGCTCGCGCTGGGGCAGAGTGCACAGGCGGCCGTCATTAATGTCGCCTTGAATAAAACCGGCGTCAAGGCGGACAGTCAGTGCTCGTTGATCGAGGCGATTGTCAACGCCAACGACGATGCGGCGACTCACGCCGACTGTACGGCCGGCAGCGGCGCGGACGATATTGTATTGACGGCGGGCAGCGTTCACACGCTCACAAAAATTAACAATTCCACCTATGGTGCCACGGGCTTGCCTGTGATCACGACCCCAATCACCATTACAGGCAACGGCGGCAGAATCAGACGAAAAATCATCGGAACGCCGGGGTTTCGCATCTTTGCGGTGAGTAACACCGGGGATCTTACACTCGACAATGTGACTGTTAGCGGCGGCAGGAAGTTGTCGATCAAAGGCGGCGGCGTGTACACCCTAGGGGTTGTCACGATCAACAACAGCACGATTACGGGAAACCGAGCTGAGTACGGCGGCGGTGTCTACAATTCATACGGCGAGCTTATTATCACCGGCGGCAGCACGATCACGAATAACAAGGCCGGCTCCGGCGGCGGCGTGGCCACCGACAACGGCACGCTCACGATCAACAACAGCACCATTTCCAACAATACGGCCACCAGCGCTCTTGGCTACGGCGACGGCGGCGGCGTATTCAGCAAAGCCAATCAAGCTTCTTATCCCACCTCCATCGTCGGCAGCACAATCACGGGAAATAGAGCCAGGTTTGGCGGCGGCGTGTATGCCCTCAATACCGGTCTCGGGAGCGAGGTTACGATCGACGGCGGCACGATTTCGCAGAATACGGCCTTTCTGAGCGGCGGCGGAATCTATCACTATGACGGGAGCGTCGCGATTATGAACTCTCACGTCCTTACGGAGAACCACGCCAAGTACGGCGGAGGTATTTATAATCGATCGGGACAGTTGTCGATCGACAACAGCACCGTCTCGGACAATAGGGCCACGGGGCGTACGTTAAGCTCGGGCGGTGGAATATACAATTATCCGAACGCGACACTTCTAGTGACTAACAGCACGATTAGCGGCAACACCTCAAGGTACGGCGGCGGCGTGCGCAATGCCGGGTACTTTTATATGGATGCCACCGGCACAATCACGACCAATACGGCTATCATCAGCGGCGGCGGGGTATACAATTCCGGTGCCGCTACCTTTAACTATACTAGCGGCACGGTCTACGGCAACACGCCGGACGACATCTATCCATGAGGCGGCGTTTTCTCTGCGAGCGCTCGATGTCTTGTCGTCTCTAACCGCTGATTCGAAATTTCCACACCTGCTTTACGTACCAGGGAGCGCTTTGGCGCTCCCTGGTCTTTAAAGGTGTGGGGCTGCTCCGCCTGAGCCGAAGTTTTCCGCATCCGAAAAAAAACCTACTCAATGGTTGACAGGTAGCTGCCAACTGAAGTATATAGCGCCAATTTGTCGGCGTCGTAGGCTCGGCATTAAAAAGGTCGAACCTCAATCGGAAAGAAGCCGTCTATGAATTATTTTCAGCCATACGCGCTTCCCCTCGACGAGAACATCGTCGCCGCATGGGACTCTCAGGTCGCTGAAGCGGCGGACTCGCCGTGGCTCGCGCAAGCGCTGGCGACGAGAGGCGCCAACCTCTTTCCGCGCTTCGCTGCCCGGTACGCCGAGCTGCGCGCCTTGCCGCGCGGAGCACGCCGTGCTTTGCAGCGTCAACTCACGAGATCCAGCGGACTTGCGATTCCGTCGGAGTGGCAACGCAAGTTGGCCGGCACGTTGGCCGGTGCCGCGTTGTTGCTGGCGCTGGGGCATGGAACCGCGCAGAGCGGTACGATAACTGTTACCACGACCAAGCCGGCGATCAATTCAGGAGATACGCTATGTTCTCTGATCGAGGCGATCGTAAACGCCAATGCGGGTGGGCTAACCCATCCGGACTGTCCGAACGCGGCCCCAGGTGCAAATACTATCCAGTTACCCGCGAACAAGACGAATACGCTGACCGCATCCTTTAATACTTACTATGGCAGCGCCACCGGACTGCCGCTGATTACCAGTCCGATCACGATCGAAGGTCCGGGCACGATCGCTCGCAAAACTACGGGACCCCAATTTCGTCTGCTGGCCGTAGGCAGCGGAGGGGATCTGACTCTCAAGAACGTGACTCTGAAGGGCGGACGAACAACCACCTCGGGCGGCGCCGTGTACAACAGTGGCAACCTCACCGTTGATCACAGCACGATCTCAGGGAATAGAGCTAATAGCGGCGGCGGGATCTTCAACGACGATGATGCTACGGCTACGATCACCTACGGCACGATCACGCGCAATCGGGCAGATTATGCCGGCGGCGGCATATACAACGATCCAAACGCTAGCGTCACGATCCAGAACAGCACGGTCTCCCGCAACCAGACTCCTAATTATGGCGGCGGCATAATTAACTATAATGGAACTCTCACGATCACCAACAGCACAATCTCCGGCAACTCGGCTGACTACGGCGGCGGAGTGCACAACGGCGGCGTTCTTAGCGTCGCCGGCAGCACGCTCTCGGGCAACAGGGCCTTTAGCGGCGGCGCCATTTGGAACGACGATTACCACACCGCTACGGTTACCAACAGCACGATATCGGGCAATAGGGCAAGCTATGGCGGCGGCGGCATAGCGATTGATGTATTCTCCTCCGTAACCGTTCAGAACAGCACGATTTCCGGCAACAAGGCCAGACTCGGCGGCGGCATAAGTAATTATGCAACCGTCACGATCGACACCAGCACGATCTCGGGCAACTCGGCAAAAGTTGCGGGCGGCGGAATCTTCAACGATTACTCCTTCTACAACGGTACGCCATATATCGGCACAGCCACCGTCACGAACAGCACGATTTCCGGCAACAAGGCCCGTTACGGCGCCGGGATTTTTAACGATATTCACACCACCGTGACGGTCGATAACAGCACCATTTCCGGCAACAGGAAAGCACGGGTAGGCGGCGGAATATTGAACGCCTTCGATGCTCTGCTGACGGTTACCAACAGCACGGTGTCGGGCAACACGGCCTCGCTTGCCGGCGGCGGCATATTCAACCACTATTATTTCTTTAATGGGATACCCTACAGCGCCACAGCCACGATTAGTAACAGCACGATCACAGGCAATAAGGCGAGGGGAGGCGGCGGCATCCTTAACATAGGAATTCTCGATCTGAACCGCAGCCTTATCTCCGGCAACCTCGGGACTTTTGGGCGTGAGGTCTTTCACTATGCATATGTTACCAACAGCGTCACCGCCGCAAACTACAACCTATTCGGTGTGAGCAACAACGCGGGTACTTACGGCTTTGTGCCTTCGGGCAGCGATATCGTGCCGGCGGTGCCGCTCGCGAGCATCATCGATCCGCTCGCGAACAACGGCGGCCCGACGTATACGCACGCGCTGCCTCTCGGCAGTCCGGCGATCGACGCGGCGCCGCTAGCGGGTTGTCCCGCTACCGACCAGCGCGGCACATCGCGGCCTCAAGGCCCGCTCTGCGACATCGGCGCGTATGAGAAGTAGTAGTTAGTCTGCGACGAGCTATCTCCCTTGCCTTTGATGCCACGAAGCGCTCGCCTGGATCGCTAGAAACGATACGACAAAACAAATCACGCTCAGCGCGAACGCCCATCGGTACGAGCCGGTGACGTCGAAGATCGTCCCGCCTGACCAGGAGCCGAGCGCCATGCCGATGCCGAAAGTGATTTCAAGAAAACCAAGAATGGTGCCGATGTTTTTGCCGCTGAAGATATCTCCGATGACAGCTCCGTAAGTCGGGTTCCCCGCGCTGTGACCGATGCCGTACAACACCACGCCCATATAGGTAAACCATAGAGGCGAACCGGCGCCAATCCGCAGCAGGCAGATAAGTCCCGCCAAAGTGATCAAGACCGAGAGACCGTACGCTTTCTGTCTTCCCAGCCGGTCCGACGCGTATCCCCAAACGAACGTGCCCGCTACTCTCATGAGTCCGATCATCCCCAGCGCGAATGCCGCGGATAACTTCTCGAATCCTTGTTCGACCAGATGCGCGACGAGATGCGTGTAAACGATAAATAGGCCCGTTCCAAGCGCGAGATGTCCGGTTGCGATCATCCAGAAGGGTGCGGACCGCACGGCTTTGCTCAAAGTCCAGTCGTATTTTTTTGCGGCGGTTCTTGAATCCGCCGGCTTTGCATCCGCAGCGAAGACTTCTCCGTCGGGGAGCTGTCCGACATCGACGGGAGCGCGTTGTTGAAAAATCGCGTTGGTCGGAACGACCGTGGCGAGGATGAGCACGCCCAACCACATGAAAGCGCCGCGCCAGTCGAGGCCCGAGATTAAAATCTGTGCCAGTGGAACTATCGTGATCATGCCGAGACCTTGGCCCGCGGTCGCGAGACCGATGGCCGTGGCGCGACGGCGCACGAACCAGTGGGAGAGCAGCGCGCTTTGCGTCACAAAGCCGAGACCGCCCTGGCCGACGGCGGCGAGGACGCCGTAGAAGATGTAGAGTTCCCCGAGAGAATTGCTGAAGCCGGACAGAACGAAGCCGAGTCCCATCAAGAAACCCGCCAACGGCAGCATCACGCGGGGTCCGAGACGGTCGAACGCATATCCGACCGCGGGCGACACCCCCGCATAAACCAGAGAGTTCAACGAGACGATCGTGGCGCCGACGCCGTGCGACCAGTGGAACTCTTCCAGCAGGGCGACGTAGAAAACGCTGAACGAGCCGAAGGCGCCGCGCACGAAAACCATGTTAAGAAAACATACGAGGAGAACGACGTAGCCGTAGTAGAAACGAGTCCGCACGATGGGATTAGCAGGCCGCTGAAAAAGGTCATATGCCATAGTCTGCCAACGGCAGGCGTTACGATGGTTGCGCTCGGCGCGTTTAGCTTTAACGCCCGCCAGTGGCGGGCTATGGCGTCAACGTACTAGAAGAGTACGCCTCCGCTCGCGGACCTTCGCCCGCCTTGCCTATGGACCTTTTTGATCGGCCTGAAGAGAATTTGTTTAACTCTAATACTTACGACCCAGCGCGCGCAAGCGGTTCGATGGTGGCGAGTCTAGCCGTCGGCTAAGAGCGGGTTCAAATTCGTGAAAAATTCTCCGATCGGTCCTCTGAAATTGTAATCCGAAAGCGCGTCCAGCGGCGTCGGCTCACGGTTGATAATCGCGAGCGTGGCGCCGCCTTGCTTGGCGACGACTGGAAACGCCGCTGCCGGCTGCACGACGAGAGAGGAGCCGACGACGATGAAGACCTCCGCCGCTTCGCTCCACTCCTGCGCGCGCTTCATCTCCGCCTGAGGCATCGGCTGGCCGAAGGAGATGGTCGCGGGCTTGAGCAGGCCGCCGCAGGCGTCGCAAGGCGCAGGCACGCTATCTTCCTCCAGCCGCCGATAGATCGGATCAGGATCGAATTCTTTGCCGCAGCCGAGACAGCTCACCTTCCGGTCGGTGCCGTGCAGCTCGACCATTTTCTCGGGCGAGTTCCCGGCGATACGGTGCAGGCCATCGACGTTCTGCGTGATCAGACCGAGCAGTCGGCCGCGCTTCTCGAACGCCGCGATGGAGTGATGGCCGATGTTGGGCTGGACGTTTTTGTAAAGCGCGTGAGTCTCGCGCTTCATCTTCCAGTAACGGATGCGCGCCTCTTGGCTGCTCACGAATTCATCGAAGTAGACCGGAGAATACTTGGTCCAGATTCCGCCGGGGCTTCTGAAGTCCGGCACGCCGGACTCCGTGCTGACGCCGGCGCCGGTAAAGAATACAACGTCGCCGCGTTTTCTCAGCCGTTGGGTGAATTCCTGAAGCGTCATGGACATACAGAGAGAGTCGGGAGCCTTGGAGTCAGGACTCCCGACCCCTTGCCGGGATCATCAGCTGGCGATGAGTTAGAGGTTGAACTACTTTGCCGACGGCGGTTGGACGTCCAATATTTTGACGTCGAAGACCAAAGTCTTGCCCGCCAGAGGGTGGTTCATGTCGATGACGACCGTTTTATCCTTCACTTCTTTAACCCGTACAGGGAACATCTCACCCTCGGCATTTTTAGCGAATAGCGTCATGCCCTCCTTGAGCGAGTCCCCGGGGACGGATTCTTTCGGCACTTCGCGGTACGCTTTCGGATCGACCTGTCCATAGGCATCCTCCGGTTTGACGGTGACCTTCTTTTCCGCGCCGGCTGTCATTCCCTCGAGCGCCTTTTCCAGGCCCGGAATGATTTGACTGCGGCCGTCCACGTAACGCAGGGGCTCCTTGCCCTTGTTCGACTCGATGACCTTGCCGTCTTCGCCTGTGAGCGTGTATTCGAGACTTACCGTCGCGCCATTTTTGACCATGGTCTCTCCACTCTTGTTCGTCTGTGCAAAAAGAACCGAGGAGGACCCGAGAAGCGCCAGAACCATCAGCATCGCTGAGTGAAAAGTATTTTTCATTCAGACCTCCAAAAATAAAAATCGCCCCGAGCGGGCAAAAAAACCATATACCCTGCCGGAGGTTGTTACAACCAGGTCGGAATAAAGTTTCGAAAAGGACGAGGCGTCAACGTGGCCTGAACTTGGGCAGGAAGATTCCCTGAGCGGCTTCTTCGAATACGACTTCAACGGACATCCCGATCGTTACCTGATCGATCGGGCAGCCGACGATGTTGCTGCAGATTCGGGGACCTTCTTCGAGATCGACCCATGCCGTGACGTAAGGAATGTCGCTCGCGAAGCCTCTCAGCGCTCGGCCGACGACTTCGCGAATCACGGTGAAGGCGAAGACCTGGCCCCGGCCGCTGAGTTGCGTCCACTCCAGTTTTTCGCCGCCGCACTCGACGCAGGCGGGACGGGGGCACCAGACCCACGAACCGCAGTCCTTGCAGCGCTGCATGATCAGCTCGCCCTGAGCCGTCGCGTCCCAAAACGGCCGCGTCACCGGTGTGATCTCGGGCAGCGGCTTGGGAATTGTTTTTGCCGGTTCGGCCATATCAACTTTCTAGCGCGGCAAAGCGGCAATCGTTATTTCACCGCAGAGGCACGGAGGGCGCGGGGTTAGAAGTTTTAATGAAAAATACTCCGAACTCTGTGGCCTCGTCTCTGTGGTGAAATATTTCTTCACGTCTTACCTCCTAATATCGCCGTGGCCGTGCAGCCGAAATTTTTTCCGTAATTCACCGCGCCGAGACCGGTGACGAGGCCGATCTCCGCGCCGGCCACCTGGCGCGCGCCGCCTTCGCCGCGGAGCTGCCGCACCGCCTCGATGACGTGGAGCGTGCCGCCGGTGGTCGAAGGCTGGCCGCAATTGATCATGCCGCCGCCCGTCTGAATGGGCAGAGATCCTTTGATGGTGAAATCGGTGCGCGCGAAAAATTCCCGGTTGCTTTTTTCGCAGAAGCCCAGATCTTCGATTTGCAGCATGACGATCGGCACGTAATCGTCGTAAAGGCCGAGAAAATCGACGTCGCCGTGAGACACGCCGGCCATCTGGAACGCGGCCTTGCCGCATTCGCGGACGCCGGTGATGAGCGGATTGGCGTTTGAGCGCGGGCCGGCGCTGGCGTTGTTGCGCTCGCCCCATCCGAGCAGATGGATCGGCGGCTTCCGCAGATTTCGCGCGCGCTCCGGCGATGCGACGATGTACGCCTTGCCGCCGTTGGCCGGGAGGACGCAGTCGTACAGGCGAATCGGATCGGAGATCATGCGCGAGTTTTTGTATTCCTCGAGCGTGAGCGGCTTTCTGAGGTAGGCGCCGGGGTTCAGCGTCGCGTGGTAGCGCGCGGTGACGGCGATCTTGCCGAAATGGTCCGCCGTCATGCCGGACTCGTGCATGTAGCGGCTCATGACGAAGGAAATTTTTGAGTTCGGGCCCATCACGCCGAAGGGCATCTCGAAATCGCGCGTGTCCGCCGGCTCGACCCGGCTTCGGCCGCGCTCGCTGAAGGGCGCCGCGGCGGCTACTACAACAACGAGATCGACGACGCCCGATTGGATCATCGCCGCGGCGTGTCCCAGGAGAGAAACCGCGCTCGCGCCGCCGTTTCCTCCCGCCAAAGAGACGGCGGGGGAGACGCCGAGGATATTCGCCGCTTCTTCCGGCCAGAACGGTTGCGAATGGTTGGTCGTGTAGATGGCGGCGAGACCCTGGCCGTCAAAATCTTTTTTCTCGAGGCCCGCATCTTCCAGCGCGAGACGAAAAGCCCAAGCGAGATATTCGGCGGTCGATTTGCGCGGCTCTCCGGGTTTTCCGCCGAGCCGGTCCACCGGCGTCTCGCCGACGCCGACGATCGCCGCTGCTCCTCTCAAACTCATCGCGTCACGATTATTTCAGCGCGCGCGGGCTGTCAAGCGCGTCCTCGCTTCGCTCGGAATCTCAGATCTCAAATTACAGATCTCAGATTGCAATTTAAAAATCTGAAAGCGATAAACTGTTTCGGTCAAGCCGGCGCGAGCCGGCGCTCCAGATACTGCGCGTAGCGGGACATCGCGTACGTGCAAAGCCAGTAGACGGCGGCGATGAATATATAAAGCTCGAACGGGCGGATCTCGCGGTTGTTTACGATTTGAGCCGCCTTGGTGAGATCGACGTAGCCGATGATCGAAGCGAGCGAGGTGTCCTTGAACAAAACGATGAACTGCGTGACGAGGGCGGGGATCATGTTGCGGAGCGCTTGCGGCAAGACCACGTGCCGCATCGTCTGCGCGGAGCTGAGGCCGCTGGAGGCCGCCGCCTCGATCTGCCCGCGCGGCACGGATTGAATTCCCGCTCTTATAATTTCTCCCAGGTAAGCGCTCTCGAAAAATATGAAGGCCGCGAGGGCTATGCCGTACTCGGGCAAAGGTATTCTGAGAACGACGGGCAGGATGAACCAGAACCAGAAGATCACCATGACGAGCGGCACGCCGCGGAAGAACTCGACGTACACTGTCGCGGGCACCCGGATCCAGGCGGAGCGGGCGAGCCGCGCGAGGCCGATAAAGATCCCGAGAATGAATCCTAGCAACATCGCGGGGATCGCGAGCCTCAGCGTGCCGCCGACGAAGTTGCCGATCCCAAACAAACCCTGAACGATCAGGAAGTCCCAGTTTCTATAGATGACGCCGAAGTCCATGTCCTCGCTCCGCCCGGAATCTCCCTCACCCTCTCCCTGAGGGAGAGGGAAGGGGTGAGGGTGCAGCGTCTTCGGTCGTTAGGCAATAACTCATTCTACCGTTCCGCGCCGCCGACTCTGGCGATCATTCCCGGAATAGCGAAGCGCCGTTCGACGCGCGCCATGACGGCGGCGATCGTCAGGCACAAGACGAGATAGATAAGAGTTCCGGCGGTCAGCGCCTCGAAGGCCTTCGCGGTGTAAGTTTCGATCTGGCGCGTCTGGAACGTCAGCTCCGCTACGCCGATGGTGAGCGCGACGGAAGAGTTCTTGAGCAGGTTGAGCGACTCGTTGGTCAGCGGCGGGATGATAAGCCGCAGCGCGATCGGGAGAACTACGAGGCGATAGACCTGTCCCGTGCTGAGCCCGGTGGAAAGCGCGGCTTCGAACTGCGTCTTGGGAATCGATTGGATGCCGGCGCGGATCATCTCCGAAAATCGCGCGCCGTGATAAACGCCGAGGGCCATGGTGCCGGCCCAAAATTCCGCCCCGTGATCGAAGAGCCAGTCGCGAAGATTTTCCGCCAGGAGCGGCGGAGCCGCGAAGTACCAGAAGAACATCCACACGAGCAACGGCACGTTACGGAAGAATTCGACGTAGCCCGTTGCCAGCGCGCGCAGCGGCGCCAGCGGCGCGGTGCGGAGCGCGCCGGCAAGAATCCCCAAAAACAGCGCCAGCAGCCAGGCAAGTGCGGACATGGCGAGCGTCGTGAGAACTCCGTGGAGCAGCCAAGCTCCCGATTGACCGCTCCACAAGACGCTCCAGTCGAACCGGTAGTTCATTATTTTCCGGGCGAGCCCAAAGCGCCTCCCGGCGTTTTACGAAATTCAGCGGCGGCGGCTTGCAGGAGCCGCTTGGCCTCACTCGTCAGGGGGTAGGGCACTTCGCCCTTCGGTCCGAAATATTTTTCATAGAGCTCGAAATATTTTCCCGACTCGATCGCCTCGGCCAGGCCTTGGTTGACGAGATTGCGAAAGTCGGGCTCGTTTTTCCGCATCGCCATGCCGTAAGGCTCGTTGGAGTAAAAAGCGCCTACGATCGCCCAGTCGTTGGGATTGGGCGCCTTGGCTTTGAGCCCGGCGAGCTGAATGCCGTCGTTGGTGTAGGCTTGTACCTGGCCTTGCGCCAGCGCCTGAAACGCGGCCGGCTGGTCGGGGAACTCGCGCAACTGGACCGTGGGTACTTTTTCTCTGAGGATGCGCGCGTTGGTCGCGCCCTGCTGCGCCGCGACGCGTTTGCCGGCGACCGTATCGATGCCGGTGATCGGGCTGCCTTTTTTAACCAGAAACTGCGCGCCGGTGTAGAAAAATGTCAGGCTGAAGTCGACGCTCTCCCGCCGCTCTTTGGTGTCCGTCATGGTCTCGGCGATCACATCGACGGCGTTCGAGGTGAGCAGTGGAATTCGCGTGGCCGGCGTGGATTCTTTCTTTTCGACTTTGACCGGCTTGCCGACTTTCTTGGACAACGCGGGCACGATGAACTTTTCCACGAGATCGATGGAGAAGCCCACCCATTGATTCTGCTTATCGACGTAGGCGAAGGGCGGCGAGCCGGTTCGAGTGCCGATGGTGAGCGTTCCGGTGCGCGCGATTTTTTCCAGCGTGGTTTCGGCCCGAGCCGCGCCCGCACTCAACGCCGCGGCGGCAAGCGCGAGACAAGAGATGAGCAGTCGTTTCATGATAACCTCCTCAATGTGAGAGAATCTTGCTCAGAAATTGTTTTGCCCGCTCGGACTTTGGCTTGGCAAAAAAGTTCTCGGGGTCTCCCTCTTCGACGATTCGACCCTCGTCCATGAAGATCACCCGGCGGGCGACGCGGCGGGCAAAGCCCATCTCGTGAGTCACGACGGCCATGGTCATGCTGTCGCGGGCGAGATCGGTCATGACCTCCAACACCTCGTTGATCATCTCGGGGTCAAGCGCCGAGGTCGGCTCGTCGAAGAGCATGATCTTCGGCTGCATGGCCAGCGCCCGCGCGATGGCGACGCGCTGCTGCTGGCCGCCGGAGAGATTGGCGGGAAAAGCGCCGGCTTTGTCGGGGATTCCCACGCGCTCCAACAGTTGCGCCGCGCTCTTTTCCGCGGCTTCACGGGCGAGCTTTCTCACCTTGACCGGCCCGAGCGTGATGTTGTCCATGACGCTCAGGTGAGGATAAAGATTGAACTGTTGGAAGACGAAGCCGATCTCGGCCCTGAGTGCCCGGACGTCCAGCGACGGTCCGGAGAGGCGCTTCCCGTCCACGACGATCTCTCCGGACTGGACCGATTCGAGGCCGTTGATGCAGCGGATCAGCGTACTTTTGCCGCTGCCGCTCGGACCGCAAACCACGACGACTTCGCCCCGCTCGACCCGGAGATTGATCTCCTTGAGAACGTGAAGCGTCCCGAACCACTTGTCGACGTTCTTGAATTCGACCACGATAGTAAATAAGGCGCCGGCAAAGATTGAAAATTACCGTCCGGATACTATAGCATCGCATTGTAATTGCAACAGAGCTTTCTCATGAAAATTTTTCTTGTCCGGCACGGCGAGGCCAAGCACGAAAACGAGGACCCGCGCCGCTCTTTGACCGATGGCGGCCGGGCTGCCGTGGCAACGGTCGCGCGCGCGGCGGCGGCGAAGAAGGTGGGGATCGAGAAGATCCTGCACTCCGAGAAGCTCCGGGCGAAAGAGACGGCCGAGATTCTGGCCGGGATCCTTTCTCCCGCGCGGGGAATTCGGGAGATCTCGGGGCTTTCGCCCGAAGACGATCCTCTGATCGCCAAAGTCGAGATCGAGGCGTCCTCAGAATCTTTGATGCTGGTCGGGCACTTGCCGCATATCAACCGGCTCGCCGCGCTGCTCCTCACGGGCGACAGCGAAAGCACCGCCGTCGATTTCGCGCCGGCGACGATGGCTTGCCTGTCGCGCGCCGGCGGCGCGTGGAGCTTGATTTGGATTCTTCGTCCGGAGAGTGTTCAGCGGAGTTGACCGGCACTCAAGGATGTTCTAAAAAGGAGGTACCCAGTGTTGGCCGCGGGCGCGGTCCACAAAGGCGGGTAACATGGCATCCAGCACTCTCACCATTCTCGATAACCGGACGGGACGGAAGTATGAAATCCCGGTTCATGACGGCGCGATCAACGCGACCGATCTGCGCCAGATAAAAGTCTCCGAAGAGGATTTCGGCCTGGCCAGCTATGACCCCGGCTTCATGAACACCGCCGCGTGCCAGAGCAAGATCACTTACATCGACGGCGACCGCGGCATCCTGCGCTATCGCGGCTATCCGATCGAGGAGCTGGCGGAGAAGAGCACCTACCTCGAGACGGCTTATCTGGTGCTGCACGGCGAGCTCCCGACCAAGTCGCAGCTCGACGACTGGACCTACAACATCACGCATCACTCGATCCTCCACGAAAACATCAAGAAGTTCATCGACGGCTTTCACCACGACGCCCATCCGATGGGCATGCTCGTGAGCACGGTCGGCGCGCTCTCGACCTTCTACACCGACGCGAAAAATATTTTCGACGCGGAATCCCGCAAGAAGCAGACCTACCGGCTGGTTGCCAAGATGCCGACGATCGCCGGGTTCGCCTATCGCCACAGTATCGGGATGCCCTACGCCTATCCCGACAACGACTTGAGCTACACGGGGAATTTCCTCAACATGCTGTTCAAGATGACCGAGCTAAAGTACCGGCCGCATCCGGTGCTGGAGCGCGCCCTCGACGTTTTGTTCATTCTCCATGCCGACCACGAGCAGAACATCAGCACGAACGTGATGCGCGGCGTCGGCAGCGCCCAGTCGGACCCCTATTGCTCCGTAGCGGCGGCGGCGGCGGCGCTTTATGGACCGCTCCACGGCGGCGCCAACGAGCAGGTTTTAAAGATGCTGAACGAGATCGGCCACAAGGACAAAGTCCCGGCCTTCATCCAAAGGGTCAAAGCGGGCGAGGGCCGGCTCATGGGCTTCGGCCATCGGGTTTACAAGAACTACGATCCGCGGGCGAAGATCATCAAGAAAGTGGCTTACGACGTCTTCGAGGTCAAAGGGCGCAACCCCCTGCTGGACATCGCGCTCGAACTGGAGCGGATCGCCTTGGAAGACGATTATTTCATCAAGCGCAAGCTCTACCCCAACGTCGATTTCTACTCCGGCCTCATCTATCAATCGATGGGGCTGCAGATCGACATGTTCCCGGTGCTGTTCGCGATCGCGCGCACGATCGGCTGGATCGCCCACTGGGAAGAGATGCTGCTCGACCCGGAACAGAAGAATAAGATCGCCCGCCCGCGCCAGCTCTACCGGGGAACCGACAAGCGCCCCTACGTTCCCATCACTGCACGGAAATAGCTTTCCGCAACTATTTCGTCTTGGTTTTTTTTGCCGGGGCCGGGGCTCGGCCCTGCACCGGCTGCCGAGAATTTGTCGTTTGCGCGCCGTCCTGAACGATCAGCAGTTGTTGGCCGATGCGGAGTTGAGGGGTCTTCAACTCGTTCACATCTGTAATCTGGCTTGCCCGTTGTTGATAGCGTTTCGCGATCGAGGCCAGCGTCTCGCCTTTTTTCACCGTGTGCGTGATCACTTTGACGCCGGTCGAGTCGAAGCGCGCCGCGTACGCCTGGGTGAAACTCTGTCCGGCTCCCGCCGGTACTCGCAGGCTGAAACCCGTTTCGCTCGGCGGGGTGACGTTGCGCAGGAGCGCGGGGTTCAGCTCTTTGATTTTAGCCGCCGTGGTGCCCGTGAAGACTGCGACGGTCGTCAGCGAGATCGGTCGATGGGTGACGACTTCCTCGTATTCGATGGGCGCGTCGTAGGTGAGATCGCCAAAGCCGTACTTCTCGGGAGCGCCGGCGATCAGGGCCGCGGCGATAAACTTCGGCACGTAGTTCCGCGTCTCCTGCTTCAGGGTCGTTTTCTGACTTAAAAGCCAGAAATCATTGGTCTGCGATTTCTGGATCGCTTTTTCCACCTTGCGTTCGCCGGCGTTGTAAGCCGCCGCGGCCAGGAACCACTCGCCGAACTGCTCGTGCAGGTCTTTGAGGTAGGCCGCCGCAGCGCGCGTCGATTTGACGGGATCTCTGCGCTCGTCGACCCAACTGTCGATCCGGAGACCGTAGCGGAGTCCCGTCGCCCGGATAAATTGCCACGGGCCGACGGCTTTGGCCTTGGAGACGGCCGCGGTGGAGAAGCCGCTCTCGATGAGAGATAGATAGACGAGATCTTGGGGCAAGCCCGCTTCCTGCAGCGTGGCGGCCATCATCGGGATGTATCTGCCGGAGCGGGCGAGCGCGCGCTCGAACCATCCTTTCAATCTCCCGCTGAAGTAATTGCAAAAGTAGAGTACGCGGTCGTTTTCGACCAGCGACATGGAAAACTGGATCTTCCGCATCCCGGCCGGCTGCTGCATCGCTTGGTCCAGTTCTTTCTGCAATAAACCCAGCAACTGGTCGTCCGCCTCGGGTCCGGGGACTTCCTGCAGCGCGGTCGGCGGCGGTTCCTCCGGCTTGGGTTTCTCAACCGGCGCTTTCTTCTCATCTCCGCGCGCTGCCGGCTTGGGCTCGTCGGCTTTGACCTTCGGCGGCGGAACGACGACCGCAGCGCCATCTCTTTCGGGCTGAGGCTGGAGTTGCGTCGGCTGTGGTTGAGCTGGGACAGGAGCGTCGCCGGTGGCTGTTTTGGTTTCCGGCTTCTCGGCGGGTCGTGCTTGAGAATGCGGGGACGTTATCCCACAACCGGACAAAAACCACGGCGGAACCGAAAGCAGCGCAATGAAGGCAATCGATGACTGCATCACAGAAGCAAACGAGCCCCGAGGCTACTAGAATACGGCTGGACATTCAACCCGCATGCTTGATAACGTCCTGGACTGACGAGTAGGTTTTAGTTTCAATGAGCCGATTTGCGATATTTTTTTTACTTCTTGCGCTTTTTGCCGGAACGTCCGCCGCCGCGACGGCGGACCTCGAGCGGCTCAACGTCGTCTATTCTTCGATCTCGGGCGCGTCGGTTTCGACCTGGATTCCCAGAGATGCCGGCATTTACAAAAAATACGGTCTCGACGTCAACTTGATTTACGTCGCAGGGTCGCAGGCGATTACGACGCTGATTTCAGGCGACGCCCAGGTCGTGCAGGGCTCCGGCGCGGCAGCGATTCTCTCACGCCTCGCGGGTTCGGAAGTCAAGATCATCGGCAACGTGATCAACGTGATCCCGATGAGCCTGGTCGTCACTCCGGACATCGCCGGTCCGCAGGATCTGAAAGGCAAGACTTTCGGCGTGAGCCGTTTCGGCTCGCTGACGGACTTGGGGCTGCGCAAAGCGATCGGCGAATGGGGCATCGATCCGGCGAAGGACATCAAAATGATCCAGACCGGCGGCGTGCCCGAGAACCTTTTATTCATGCAGCAGGGCCTCATCAAAGGCGCGCTGCTTTCTTCGCCGACGCTGGAAAAAGCCAAGGAGCTGGGCTTCAAGGAGATGTTGAATCTCGCCAATATCAACTACCGCTATCCGGGCACCGCGCTCGTCGCGACCGACGCCTTCATCAAGAACCAGTCGCTGACGCTCAACCGCTTTCTCAAGGCGACGCTGGAAGGAATCAAGTTCGCCAAGACCAATCCCGACTTCACGGTCAAGACGCTGGGCCAATACACCCGGACGGCCG
Source organism: Candidatus Binatia bacterium (assembly GCA_036504975.1). NCBI lineage: Bacteria > Candidatus Binatota > Binatia (SeqCode) > Binatia bacterium. Next base: position 30,407 of record DASXUF010000046.1, read on the forward strand.
ACACAAAACTGCTCGAGAGCGCTTTCCGCACCTATGTTCTGGGATACATCCGCGACGTGCCGACGGTCGGCGCGAACGAGGTCGAAACCGCGCTCGACGAGATCGCCGCGAGAAATCCCAAAGCCAAGGGCGCGGACGCGAAGACGTTTTACGATCCGGCCCCGCTGGAGCAACTCGCTAAAGAAGGCTTCATCAAGCAGCTTTATCCGCG